>NZ_JBMDIS010000181.1:0-2053 GCF_057808775.1 Pseudomonas sp. FG86
CGTAAGCGCTCCATAAACCCCACCTTCAAATGACCCAAGTACGACCTGATGCTGTGCTCCCGATTTTCTTTCTGGAGCCAGCCCATGATGCGCCCCGATCCCAAGGTTAAAGCCGTTTATCTTTATCCCAAGCCAGTGGATTTCCGTAAATCCATCAATGGCTTGGCCGCTCTGGTCGAGCTGGATATCAAGGTGGCGGTGTTCGACCCAGTATTATTTGTGTTCCTCAATCGCACGCGTAGCCAAGTGAAAATTCTCTACTGGCATCGCAACGGTTTCTGTCTGTGGCTCAAGCGTCTAGAGGCCGAACGCTTCAAAACTAAGCCGGATGCGGGCGATGAAGCCATTGAGTTGACGGTGCGTGAATTGAACCAACTTTTGGATGGAATCGATCTCTGGGGTAACCAGCCGCACAAGCTGCTGACGCCGCGCTTCGTCACCTGATTCGGTATAATCCACGGCATGATTTCCATGCCCGAAACCCTCCCCGACGATCCTTTTTTGCTCAAGCAGTTGCTGCTGTCGGCGAGCGTGCGGATGTCGGAAAAGGATGGACAAATTGAGCGTCTGCGCGAACAAAACGCCCTGCTGCTCCAGCGTCTGTTCGGCCGTAAGTCCGAGCAGAGTGCCGATCCTGACTCACCGCAGCTAGAGTTCTTCAACGAGGCTGAAAACCTCACCGACACTGCGCCTGAAGCCGTTGCCGATGACGTCGAGGAAGAGGTTGTCGCTCCGGTTAAGCGTCGTGGCAAGCGTAAGCCGTTGCCCGCTGAACTGCCGCGTGTCGAAGTCGTCCACGAGCTGCCCGAGCACGAACTGACCTGTGAGTGTGGTTGCCGCAAACAGGTCATCGGTGAAGAAACCAGCGAGCAGCTGGAAATCATCCCGATGCAAGTCCGGGTGATCAAACACATCCGCAAAACCTACGCCTGCAAGACCTGCGAAACCGCGCCGATCACTGCCGATAAGCCGGCGCAGTTGATCGAGAAAAGCCTAGCCAGCCCCAGCGTGCTGGCCATGCTGCTAACAACAAAATACGCCGACGGCATCCCGCTGTACCGCTTTGAGAGGATGCTCAGCCGGCACGGTATCGACATCCCGCGCCAGACCTTGGCGCGCTGGGTGATCCAGTGTGGCGCGCTGCTACAACCGCTGCTCAACTTGATACGCGACCAGTTGCTGGACTACCCGGTACTGCACTGCGATGAGACCCGTGTGCAGGTGCTCAAAGAGCCGGGGCGTGAGCCGAGCAGCCAATCGTGGATGTGGGTGCAAACCGGCGGCCCGCCAGACAGGCCAGTAATCCTGTTCGACTATACCACCAGCCGTGCGCAGGACGTGCCGCTGCGCCTGCTCGCGGGCTACCGCGGTTACTTGATGACCGACGACTACGCCGGCTACAACGCCGTGGCCGCGCAAGCCGGGGTTGAGCGCTTAGCCTGCCTGGCGCATGCGCGACGTAAATTTATTGAGGCGCAGAAGGTGCAGCCCAAGGGCAAAACCGGACGGGCCGACGTGGCGCTAAACCTGATCAACAAACTGTACGGCATCGAGCGCGACCTAAAAGACGCCATCCCCGAACAACGTTATCAGGGTCGCCAGCAACATAGCCTGCCGATCCTCGCTCAACTGAAAAACTGGCTGGAGAAAACTCAGCCGCAAGTTACCGCACAGAATGCCTTGGGCAAAGCCGTAAACTACCTGGCCAACAACTGGAGCCGGCTGGAGCGCTACGCCGAAGGCGGCCACCTGCCGATCGACAACAACGCCGCCGAGCGAGCCATCCGGCCCTTCGTCATCGGCCGAAAGAACTGGCTGTTCAGCGACACACCCAAGGGCGCCACTGCCAGCGCGCAAATCTACAGCCTGATCGAAACCGCCAAGGCCAACCACCAAGAGCCTTACGCCTACCTGCGTCACATCCTCGAACGCCTGCCTCAGGCCAATTGCATCGAAGGCTACGAAGCGCTGCTGCCGTGGAACTGCAAACCCACAACGCCACTTTAAAACGCAAAACCCCACCAGCGGGAGGTGGGGTTTATGGAGCGCTTAC
>NZ_JBMDIS010000182.1:0-1584 GCF_057808775.1 Pseudomonas sp. FG86
TTGAGAAATTCGAATTTTCGGCGAATGTCGTCTTCACAGTATAACCAGATTGCTTGGGGTTATATGGTCAAGTGAAGAAGCGCATACGGTGGATGCCTTGGCAGTCAGAGGCGATGAAAGACGTGGTAGCCTGCGAAAAGCTTCGGGGAGTCGGCAAACAGACTTTGATCCGGAGATGTCTGAATGGGGGAACCCAGCCATCATAAGATGGTTACCTTACACTGAATACATAGGTGTAAGGGGCGAACCAGGGGAACTGAAACATCTAAGTACCCTGAGGAAAAGAAATCAACCGAGATTCCCTTAGTAGTGGCGAGCGAACGGGGACTAGCCCTTAAGTGGCTTTGAGATTAGCGGAACGCTCTGGAAAGTGCGGCCATAGTGGGTGATAGCCCTGTACGCGAAAATCTCTTAGTCATGAAATCGAGTAGGACGGAGCACGAGAAACTTTGTCTGAATATGGGGGGACCATCCTCCAAGGCTAAATACTACTGACTGACCGATAGTGAACTAGTACCGTGAGGGAAAGGCGAAAAGAACCCCGGAGAGGGGAGTGAAATAGATCCTGAAACCGTATGCGTACAAGCAGTGGGAGCCCACTTTGTTGGGTGACTGCGTACCTTTTGTATAATGGGTCAGCGACTTATTTTCAGTGGCGAGCTTAACCGAATAGGGGAGGCGTAGCGAAAGCGAGTCTTAATAGGGCGTCTAGTCGCTGGGAATAGACCCGAAACCGGGCGATCTATCCATGGGCAGGTTGAAGGTTGGGTAACACTAACTGGAGGACCGAACCGACTACCGTTGAAAAGTTAGCGGATGACCTGTGGATCGGAGTGAAAGGCTAATCAAGCTCGGAGATAGCTGGTTCTCCTCGAAAGCTATTTAGGTAGCGCCTCATGTATCACTGTAGGGGGTAGAGCACTGTTTCGGCTAGGGGGTCATCCCGACTTACCAAACCGATGCAAACTCCGAATACCTACAAGTGCCGAGCATGGGAGACACACGGCGGGTGCTAACGTCCGTCGTGAAAAGGGAAACAACCCAGACCGTCAGCTAAGGTCCCAAAGTTATGGTTAAGTGGGAAACGATGTGGGAAGGCTTAGACAGCTAGGAGGTTGGCTTAGAAGCAGCCACCCTTTAAAGAAAGCGTAATAGCTCACTAGTCGAGTCGGCCTGCGCGGAAGATGTAACGGGGCTCAAACCATACACCGAAGCTACGGGTATCACGTAAGTGATGCGGTAGAGGAGCGTTCTGTAAGCCTGTGAAGGTGAGTTGAGAAGCTTGCTGGAGGTATCAGAAGTGCGAATGCTGACATGAGTAACGACAATGGGTGTGAAAAACACCCACGCCGAAAGACCAAGGTTTCCTGCGCAACGTTAATCGACGCAGGGTTAGTCGGTCCCTAAGGCGAGGCTGAAAAGCGTAGTCGATGGAAAACAGGTTAATATTCCTGTACTTCTGGTTATTGCGATGGAGGGACGGAGAAGGCTAGGCCAGCTTGGCGTTGGTTGTCCAAGTTTAAGGTGGTAGGCTGAGATCTTAGGTAAATCCGGGATCTTAAGGCCGAGAGCTGATGACGAGTT
>NZ_JBMDIS010000183.1:0-1578 GCF_057808775.1 Pseudomonas sp. FG86
TCTTTTAGATGACGAAGTGGTTGATGCCATGCTTCCAAGAAAAGCTTCTAAGCTTCAGGTAACCAGGAACCGTACCCCAAACCGACACAGGTGGTTGGGTAGAGAATACCAAGGCGCTTGAGAGAACTCGGGTGAAGGAACTAGGCAAAATGGCACCGTAACTTCGGGAGAAGGTGCGCCGGTGAGGGTGAAGGACTTGCTCCGTAAGCCCATGCCGGTCGAAGATACCAGGCCGCTGCGACTGTTTATTAAAAACACAGCACTCTGCAAACACGAAAGTGGACGTATAGGGTGTGACGCCTGCCCGGTGCCGGAAGGTTAATTGATGGGGTTAGCTAACGCGAAGCTCTTGATCGAAGCCCCGGTAAACGGCGGCCGTAACTATAACGGTCCTAAGGTAGCGAAATTCCTTGTCGGGTAAGTTCCGACCTGCACGAATGGCGTAACGATGGCGGCGCTGTCTCCACCCGAGACTCAGTGAAATTGAAATCGCTGTGAAGATGCAGTGTATCCGCGGCTAGACGGAAAGACCCCGTGAACCTTTACTATAGCTTTGCACTGGACTTTGAATTTGCTTGTGTAGGATAGGTGGGAGGCTTTGAAGCGTGGACGCCAGTTCGCGTGGAGCCAACCTTGAAATACCACCCTGGCAACTTTGAGGTTCTAACTCAGGTCCGTTATCCGGATCGAGGACAGTGTATGGTGGGTAGTTTGACTGGGGCGGTCTCCTCCTAAAGAGTAACGGAGGAGTACGAAGGTGCGCTCAGACCGGTCGGAAATCGGTCGTAGAGTATAAAGGCAAAAGCGCGCTTGACTGCGAGACAGACACGTCGAGCAGGTACGAAAGTAGGTCTTAGTGATCCGGTGGTTCTGTATGGAAGGGCCATCGCTCAACGGATAAAAGGTACTCCGGGGATAACAGGCTGATACCGCCCAAGAGTTCATATCGACGGCGGTGTTTGGCACCTCGATGTCGGCTCATCACATCCTGGGGCTGAAGCCGGTCCCAAGGGTATGGCTGTTCGCCATTTAAAGTGGTACGCGAGCTGGGTTTAGAACGTCGTGAGACAGTTCGGTCCCTATCTGCCGTGGACGTTTGAGATTTGAGAGGGGCTGCTCCTAGTACGAGAGGACCGGAGTGGACGAACCTCTGGTGTTCCGGTTGTCACGCCAGTGGCATTGCCGGGTAGCTATGTTCGGAATAGATAACCGCTGAAAGCATCTAAGCGGGAAACTAGCCTCAAGATGAGATCTCACTGGGACCTTGAGTCCCCTGAAGGGCCGTCGAAGACTACGACGTTGATAGGTTGGGTGTGTAAGCGCTGTGAGGCGTTGAGCTAACCAATACTAATTGCCCGTGAGGCTTGACCATATAACACCCAAGCAATTTGCTGACCTGAAAAGGCACCAGATTGCGGTGTGTGAAGACGAAACGAACCGAAAGTTCGAAACTCACAAAACACCGAAAGCTGTCACATACCCAATTTGCTGAAGCGAGGCCAGCTGGCCACGACTCAGTACCCGAATTTCTTGACGACCATAGAGCATTGGAACCACCTGATCCCATCCCGAACTCAG
>NZ_JBMDIS010000184.1:0-1489 GCF_057808775.1 Pseudomonas sp. FG86
TTCGGATGTCCATTTTTCCTGACCTCGGCCCTTGCCGCCGAACGCGTCTGCATCAGTATCGGGTAAGGCTTGGGCCTTCGTTTTATGGCGCGAGGCTCAATCCGTCCCGGCCGGTTTCCGACACGTTTCCTGGCGATCAACTTGAGCAAATCCTGCACCCTATCGCCTTGTTCGTCGGCGCCGTACTGCCGCATCGCAAGGAATAATTGAAGGCTATGTTTAAAGCTAAGCTCGCGTGGCAAACAATCAGCTAATTGCGCTGATTTGGCCATGATCATCCGAATCAAATTATGCGCCAGCAGATACACCCATAACTCTTTTACAGCCATGCCAGGTGTCTTGCAGCTCAACGTTTCAAGTCCCAGCGTTGTCTTGATATTGCGCAGATCCAGCTCAACATGCCAACGGTCTTTGTACAGTGATTTGAGCCCAGCCTTGGGGACTTGCTGCGGGCAGTTCAAGGTGGTTACCAGGATTTTTCCGCCGGTTTTCAGTTCACGCACTGTCAGTGTTTCAGGCGCATCGTCGTAATAAGTTTGGCTCATCCAAGAAGGTCGATTCTTAGGTTTTGTCAGCTCAACCAAATGATCTTCCGGCCCCAGCGATTGTCCGAGCCGAAAGTCGGTACTGCGCCGCCTAGCGCCATATTGTTCGAATACGCCGTCGATCCCACGACGTTGCAGTTCGCACAGCAAAAAGTACGTTGCGTAGTAGGCGTCACCCAACACAATGTCGCCTTGATTCAGAGTGTCGAGCATCGTCCTGAGTAGCGTTTGTTCATCGCCACCTTTGCCTCGAAAACGTCCCAGCGAGGCATCTAAAACAGCACCGCTGGCCAGGCAAATGATTCCTACCAAACGGCAGATGGGGAAACCCAGTCCGGGTTTCTGACCACGCGATTGCGGATAGGCAGCTTGGTTGGCCGCAGTGTCTGGCAGAGTCACCGTGGTGCCATCTACGAGGCGCACCGGACGCCCCATCCAGCGCCAGGATGGTGACGCGTTGTTGCTCATCGATGATCCCGTGGAGCGCAACAACGTTGAAACCATCTCTACCGGTAACCGCGCCCGTGCTTTGCAATAAGCGCCGGTGTACACGCTGCTGGGGCTTAGCCCATCGCAGCAACGTTTGATCGAAAAATCATTCACGGCCTTCTGACAAGAACGGTCGGCATTCATGGCTTGGGCCAGAAACATCGACAGTGTTTCAGTCGGCGGGAACAACCGTTGACGATGCTTGGGCATCACTGACTCGACACGCTGTAGCAACTCTGGATCGGCGAGGAGCTTGAAGAACACATGGGCATTGCTGTTTTTGGCGTGCTGCTGAATGCGCTGCTGTTGATGCCTGACGATTTGACGTCTACGATTCACGCGGGCTGTCCTTGTTCTAGTGGTGTTTGTTCGCAACTATCACCGTAGACCAAGGACGGCCTTTTTTCATTTTTTGTAGTCATATCAGAAGGTTAGCTGTTAAGTAAGTGCCATTC
>NZ_JBMDIS010000185.1:0-1460 GCF_057808775.1 Pseudomonas sp. FG86
TGAAGTGCGCCCCAAAAGCTGGACAGCTGTTGGCTAGGCTACAGCGGACCGGGTCCTGTACGCTACAGGGCTCAGTCCGCCAAGCTTCACTTTGATTCGCTTATGGTTGTAGTAATGGATGTACTCATCCAGCCCCGCTTGCAACTGCTCCACGCTTTCAAAGCTTTCCCGATAGTAGAACTCTGACTTCAGCGTGCCGAAGAAACTCTCCATTGTGGCGTTGTCATGGCAGTTTCCTTTGCGTGACATGCTTTGCTCCAGCCCTGCTTTTTCTAGCCTCTCCCGGTACTTTGGATATCGATAGTGCCAGCCTTGATCTGAATGCAGCATTGGCTTGCCGCCCTCAGGTAAGCCTTCAATAGCTTTTTCCAGCATCTCGCCCACCAAGGCATATTGGGGACGTATTGCCGTCTGATAGGCCACGATTTCTCCGTTGTACAAGTCCAAAACTGGGGACAAGTACAGCTTTTTGCCGGCCACTTTGAACTCGGTGACATCCGTCACCCATTTCTGATTCGGTTGCTCAGCCTCGAACTGACGAGCCAAGGAGTTGGGTGACACTTCGCCCATCGGCCCTTTATACGACCTGTATTTCTTAGGCCGCACCGTGCATTTCAGACCCAGCTCCCCCATCAGTCGTCGTACCGTTTTACCGTTGATCAGCGATCTTTCTTTACGTAGTTCTAGCGTCATCCGACGGTAACCAAAGCGGCCCTTATGCTCGTTTTGGATGGTCTGGATAGAAGCTTTGATCGAGGAAAATCGATCCGCAACGCCCATCGCCTTGAGTTGGTAGTAGTACGTACTTCGCGCAAGGCTCACTAGCTTGAGCAAGTCACGCAAGGGAAAGTGTTGCTTAAGCTCACTGACTAATCGGGCTTTTTCTTCTGTTCTTTCTCCCGCCTCATCACCGCCTCGCCTAACTCCCCAAGCTTTTTTAGATAAGCGTTCTCCATCCGTAGATATTGGAGCTCATCAAGTAATGTCTTGTGTTCAGGCTCAGGGCTGGTGAGTGGGGCAGCGGTTTTGCGTGGTTTAGCAGGTGGTTTAGGCATAGCGGTGCTCAGTCCTCTTTTCCCTGACTCCAGGGCTTCAATACCGCCACTGTAATACTGCTGTTGCCATCTGCCCACCTGAGTGGAATCCCCCAAGTTGAAAAGCGCCGCGGCGCGGCGCAAGGAAAGGGAGTCATCCCACATGCGCCGCAGAACAGAGAACTTGAACAAGGCACTGTAACGCTGGCCGGTACTGCTCAAGCTGGCCTCACCGTGTAATCGATAAGCCTCGACCCAACGACGAAGCAAGGTGGGGTCCATTTGAAATTGAGCGGCGACCCGGCGAAACCCTCGGCCTCGCTCAAGGAAAGCGGTGATGGCAGATAGCTTGAACTGCGTGGTGTACTTGCTCATGAAAACGCCCCAGAAATTGGATGGGTGTCCAACTTCTGGGGCGCACTTCAC
>NZ_JBMDIS010000186.1:0-1449 GCF_057808775.1 Pseudomonas sp. FG86
TTTTGATCTGACCCCGAAATGTTGGACGCCTTCTATGCCCGCCGTGCTTGAGTCCTGTATTCCACAGGGCTCAGGCCACTTAGCTTCAGCCTGATTCGCGAATGATTGTAGTAGTGTATGTAGTCCTCTATACCTGCTTCAAGCTCATCGAGACTGTTGAATTTGTTCAGGTAAAAGAACTCGGATTTCAACGTGCCAAAAAAGCTTTCCATAGCCGCATTGTCATAGCAATTTCCTTTGCGGGACATGCTTGGCTTTACCGCACGCTCGTTCAGCACGCGGCGGTAGATAGGCATCCGGTACTGCCATCCCTGGTCGGAATGCAAAATTGGTTTATCGCGTGGCCGCAGCCTCTCAAAAGCTTGCCGTAGCATCGCACCAACCATGTCGAACAGCGGGCGCCTCGCGGTCTTGAAGGCGATTATTTCGCCGTTATAGAGGTCAAGGATCGGCGAGAGATAAAGCTTCTGCCCCCCGACCCGAAACTCCGTCACATCGGTTACCCATTTCTGGTTCGGTCGTTTGGCATCGAACTTCCGTTTCAGCAGGTTCGGCGCTACCTGACCCTCTTCGCCTCTGTAGGCCCGGTATTTCTTTATGCGCACACGGCTTTTCAACTGAAGCTCGCCCATGAGGCGCTGAACAGTCTTGTGGTTCACGAGGTGGCCAGCTCGCCGAACGGCAGCAGTGATACGGCGATAGCCATATCGGCCCTTGTGCTCGTCGAAAATTGAGCAAATTCTGGACTTCAGCACCGCGTATTTATCAACGGATTGCTGCACCTTTTGTTGATAGTAAAAAGTGCTACGGGCCAGGCCAGCCAATTTCAGAAGGCCTTCCAGAGGGTGCTCCTGCCTCAGTTCAATCACGATTTGCGCTTTTTCCGCTGCGCTGCTCGTTCCTTCGCTTGAACCAAGGCATCGAGCTTTTTTAAATAAGCAATTTCCATCCGCAACTGGCTCAATTCGGCCAGCAAATCATCGCGCGTACGAGCTTCATCGTCCGAAGATTCAAGCTGAATGGACGGGATGGGGTTTGTCATTTTTTTGTGAAGTCCGCTTCCTGGCTGCCGGGACAAGGCCTCCAAACCGCCTTCATCATACCTGCGCTCCCATTCGCCAATGATGTCGGATTTCCGGATATCAAACAGGGCAGCGACTTGGCGATAGGACAGCTCTTCCTCTCGCATGCGCTGCAAAACATTCAGCTTGAACTCAGGGCTGTAGTTCTTCTTTCTCTTACTTTTGAGGCCTGCGGCACCAAGCGCCTGATATGCCGCGATCCACTTTCGAAGCGATGAAGCATCTACCCCATGACGATGCGCGACCTCTCTGTGACCTGCGCTCCCCGAGCAGTAATCTTCAACAACCGACAATTTCGTCTGCTCTGTGTATTTTTTCATGACACCCCCCAATGTTGATGTCCAACATTTCGGGGTCAGATCATTTT
>NZ_JBMDIS010000187.1:0-1434 GCF_057808775.1 Pseudomonas sp. FG86
CACAGCCCCGGAGCTGCCTGACACACTGCAGCGCTTTTATTGGGGCTGCTACGCAGCCCAACGCGGGGCAAGCCCGCTCGCCACAAAAAATGCGGTTGTTTAAGGAAAAGTTTTGATCCTTCCACATTTAGATCGGGTTCAACTTTAAAAAAGGAGTTCGCCCCCTACATGGCTGTTCCAGATGATTCACCCAGCGACGAATCGCTGCTGGCCCGCTACCGAACCGGTGACGCCGCGGCATTCGAAGCCTTGTACGCGCGGCACCGCCAAGGTCTCTATCGCTTCCTCGTGTCCCTGAGCAACAAGGCCGAGCTGGCCGAGGAAATCTATCAGGACACCTGGCTCAGCCTGATCCGCAGCACCACCCAGCCACAAGGCCGGGCGAGTTTTCGTACATGGCTGTTTCAGATCGCCCGCAACCGCCTCATTGACCATTGGCGCAAGCACGGCATCCACAACCCGTTGCACGACAGCTACGATGAGCAGTTGCACGCCCAGCCCGACGACACGGCCGGCCCCGAGCAGCAACTGAGCCTGAGCCGCGACCAGGCGCGCCTCGAAGCCGCGCTGCAAGACCTGCCCGAAGACCAGCGCGAAGTCTTCCTGCTGCGCTTGCACGGCGACCTCGAAGTGCCGCAAATCGCTGCCCTCACCAAAGCCCCGCTGGAAACCGTAAAAAGCCGCCTGCGTTACGCCCAGCAGAAACTCCGGCGCCTGCTGGCCGAGGAGATACCCGCATGACCGACTCCCGACACACCCCGGATCCCGACGACTTGCTGCTCCAGCATTTTCGTCAGCACAGCGGCGGCGAACCGCCCGCGTCCATCGACGCCTTCATCCTCAACGCCGCGCGCCGCGAGGCCCCAGCGCCGCAACCGAGCTTGTGGCAACGTTGGTTGCAAGCCTGCCAACGCCCGCGCTGGCAGATGGCATTCGCCACTGTGGCCGGCCTGGCGCTGATGATCGGTGTGGTGATGCGCTCGCCAGTGCCGCAACCCGACATCTCCACGGCGACCTTTTCCGCCCTGCACGAAGAAGCTGCCCGCCCTGCGCCGCAAGCGTTGCCTGCACCTGCGCCGATGGCTCGAATCGCCGCCGCCCCCCAGGCTGAGCGTGCACCGGTTCAGGCTGAGATTGCCGGAGCGCTGGCGGATCAGTCGGCGGTGAAGCTGAGCAAGCGCGCACCGGTGGCAGTGCCTTCGTTGGAGGAAGGGTTGCAGGAGATTGTGAACCTGCGTCTGGCAGGGGAAACCAAGGCGGCGGATGAGAAGCTGCTGGCCTTGCATGAGCGATTCCCCGAGGAAGACCTGCCGGCGCGGTTGGAGGCGTTGCGCAAGCGTTGATCCACAAATAATGCCAGCCAGTTAAGCGTACATCGTCTTCTGTAGGAGCGAGGGGGACGCCTAGTTCTTGCTCGCGAAAAACTCACAGGCG
>NZ_JBMDIS010000188.1:0-1405 GCF_057808775.1 Pseudomonas sp. FG86
CTGTGTGTGTTACTTGAAACCGAGTTGGCGCCAGCCTTCGTAGACAGCAACGGCTACGGTGTTCGACAGGTTCAGGCTGCGGCAACCTTCGCGCATCGGCAAGCGCAGGCGATGCCCGTCAGGCAGGGCATCGAGTACCTCGGCCGGCAGGCCACGGCTTTCCGGGCCGAACAGGAAGGCGTCGCCTTCGGCAAAACTGGCATCATGGAACGGCCGCGAGCCCTTGGTGGTAAACGCGAACAGCCGTGGGTGGCCCAGGCTTTCCAGGCAGCTGGCCAGGTCGGGGTGGCGCTGCAAGGTGGCGTACTCGTGGTAATCCAGCCCGGCGCGGCGCAGGCGCTTGTCGTCCATGTCAAAGCCCAGGGGCTCGATCAAATGCAGGTGGCAGCCACTGTTGGCGCACAGCCTGATAACGTTGCCGGTATTCGGCGGAATTTCTGGTTGAAAAAGGATGACGTGAAACATGCACGGCTCCGAAGGCAAAGATGCGCTGCATTCTACCCTCGAAGAGGATCCCAGGCCGAAGCTATTGCCGAGGGTTTTGGGCTCGTTGGCGATTGTCGGCCTGATGGTGGGCCTGATGATCGGTCGCCTGACCACCCCCGACCCGGTCGAGTTGCTGCAGGTCGAGCCTGCGGCGGATGGCGTGGTGGTGTGGTTTAACAGCGAGCCCAAGCTGCACGGCGAGCAGGTCGATGGCACCGTGGCGCTGTTGTTCGACGCGCAGGGCAAGGCGGCCGGCGGGCAACTCAAGGTCAATGGCAAGGATGTGAACTGGCGCATACGCAAGACCGATGCTGGCCTGCTGCTGAACCTGGTGGCGGCTCGGCCGTTGCGCGGGGAATGGTCGGGGGAGAAGGCTGAAGGCCGCTGGCGGCTGGAGATCCATCTCCAAGAGCAATAAAAGAGGGAATCCCCGGCCTGCCTGTACCAAGGTCCCCAAAACGGGCTGGGGCTATGGGCGCTGTGCCACATAAGCCCCGGGTGTAAAGAAGGGAGTTCCCGGCCTGCCTGTACCAGGGCTCCCAAAACGGGGTGAAGCCTCAAGGGCTTCGGTGTTAAAGAGGGAATCCCCGGCCTGCCTGTACCGAGGTTCCCCAAAGCGGTGTGGAGCGCGACGCGGTTCGCATCAAGCACCCCGGGTGTAAAGAGGGGATTCTCGGCCTGCCTGTACCAAGGTCCCCGAAACTGGGTTGTACAAGGGATATTGCAGGGCGCGTGCCAGAGTCGCGAAGTGGCGCCAAAAAAAATCTTCAAAAAGCGCAAAGCCCCGGAATACGGGGCTTTGGTGTTTTCGGGGTTCAGGTTTTTTTCAGCGGTTCTGCGGTTTCAGGCGTTGGATCCATGCCCGATGCCGGTTCATGGTGCATTGAAGCGGTGCACGGTTCTGAAGCCTTTGGAGGTC
>NZ_JBMDIS010000189.1:0-1286 GCF_057808775.1 Pseudomonas sp. FG86
GGCTGTGTTTTGGGGCTGCTGCGCAGCCCAACGCGGGGCAAGCCCGCTCGCCACACCAGCCCGCTCGCCAAAACAGCCGCTCGCCACAGGCGTTGCTGTGCGGCAGCGCTGAGTCGGAGATTCAGCGGGATCTCCCACAGCGGTGCATGTCCTGACAATCGTAACCAGGAATGTTAGCGTGCTTGGCATTCTTCCGTAGTCGATGAGCCCGCCTGCAATGAAAAAGACTGTCCTCGCCTTCAGCCGTATCACCCCGCCCATGATCGAACGCCTGCAACAGGATTTCGAGGTGATCGCGCCCAACCCCAAGCTGGGTGACATCAATGCACAGTTCAACGAAGCCCTGCCCCATGCCCATGGCCTGATCGGCGTGGGCCGCAAGCTGGGCCGCGAACAGCTCGAAGGGGCGAGCAGGCTGGAAGTGGTCTCCAGCGTGTCGGTGGGCTACGACAACTATGACGTGCCGTACTTCAACGAGCGCGGGATCATGCTCACCAACACCCCTGACGTACTTACCGAAAGCACCGCCGACCTGGCCTTCGCCCTGCTGATGAGCAGCGCGCGCCGCGTGGCCGAACTGGATGCGTGGACCAAGGCCGGCCAGTGGAAAGCCAGTGTTGGCGCACCGCTGTTTGGCTGCGATGTGCATGGCAAGACCCTCGGCATCGTCGGCATGGGCAATATCGGCGCGGCCGTGGCCCGTCGCGGGCGCCTGGGGTTCAACATGCCGATCCTGTATAGCGGCAACAGTCGCAAGACCGCGCTGGAACAGGAGCTGGGCGCACAGTTTCGCAGCCTGGACCAATTGCTGGCCGAGGCGGATTTCGTGTGCCTGGTCGTGCCGTTGAGCGACAAGACCCGTCACCTGATCAGCACCCGCGAACTGGGGCTGATGAAATCCAGCGCCATCCTGATCAACATTTCCCGTGGCCCGGTGGTGGATGAACCGGCACTGATCCAGGCCCTGCAAAACCACACCATTCGCGGCGCCGGCCTGGATGTGTACGAGAAAGAACCGCTGAGCGAATCGCCGCTGTTTCAACTGAGCAACGCGGTGACCCTGCCGCATATCGGCTCGGCCACCGACGAAACCCGCGAAGCCATGGCCAACCGCGCGCTGGACAACCTGCGCGCGGCCCTGCTGGGCCAACGCCCGCGGGACCTGGTTAACCCACACGTCTGGAAAGGCTGACAGGAATCCGATGTGGGCGGGGGGCTTACCTAACGCCAGTCAGTTAAGGCTTTTTTTGTAGGAGCGAGCTTGCTCGCGAAAAACTCACAGGCGC
>NZ_JBMDIS010000019.1:0-106619 GCF_057808775.1 Pseudomonas sp. FG86
ATCCCCGTACTTACCGACGCTGACCGGGCCGCCGCTTTTCCAGACTTACCAGGCCATGGTGTGCACGATAAAAAAATTAACTCGTTCATCCTCCTGGATAAATTTGAGTACCAAGACGCTGACAACGGTAGTGCGCTGGCTTGGGATGCAAAAGGGTGGATCGGCGGTGACGTCGATCGCCTATGGTTGCGTTCGGAAGGCGAACGTACCAATGGCGTAACCGAGAACGCTGAACTTCAGGCTCTGTGGGGACACGCCATCGGTCCTTGGTGGGATGTCGTCACCGGCATTCGACAAGACTTCAAACCTGGGTCACCTCAAACATGGGGAGCGCTCGGTATTCAGGGCATGGCCCTCTATAACTTTGAAGCTGAAGCGACTGCTTATATTGGTGAGAACGGTCAAACCGCAGCTCGGTTTGAAGGCGATTACGACATCCTGTTGACCAATCGCCTGATCTTGCAGCCGACCGCCGAAGTAAACTTGTACGGGAAAAATGATCCTCAGCGCGGCATAGGATCTGGATTGGCCAACACTGAACTAGGCCTGCGGTTGCGCTACGAAATTACTCGTCAATTCGCACCCTACATTGGTGTTAGCTGGAATCGCTCATATGGTAAGACGGCTGACCTGGCCAGCGATGAAGGGGAAAAGACAAACGAGGCCCGGTTTGTAGCTGGTATTCGGATGTGGTTCTGAGCGATTTGAGCACTAGCCCTACGAATTCAAATGATCGGGGAGTTGGCTCCCCGACTCTAAAGTAGATCCTTCAATGTAACCTTTGCAGCGGCATGAACGCTTGAGTGGGGTTCTATTGCTTCGTAGAACATCTCGCCGTCTCCAAGGGAAAAGGAAATATTCATGACAGGTAGCTTCCGACTTTCAAGTCGATTTCTGCGTATCACAACATTCACCGCGCTGTTCATTGGCTCAACGGCTCAAGCGGCGCAGACCCTGACCATCGATGTGCATCGAGATGCAAACTGCGGATGTTGCAAAAAATGGATTCAGCATCTTGAGGCCAATGGCTTCACCGTCATTGATCATGTAGAAACCAACATGAGTGCTGTCAAACAAGATCTAGGTGTCGCTCCACGACTCTCGTCTTGTCACACTGCGATGATCAACGGGAAGTTTGTTGAAGGTCATGTGCCAGTTGAGCAAATAATTGCGATGAGTAAGCGTGACGACCTTCTCGGGATCGCTGCTCCTGGCATGCCAGCAGGTTCTCCAGGAATGGAAGTCGACGGAGTGCATGAGGCCTACCAGATAATCGGCCTGACCAAAGCTGGCACAGATCAGGTGATTGCTGAATACCCCGAAAACTAATCCCACCCCGTCCATCCCGTCACAGCATGGTCACCGTTCATGGCCATGCAGCGGGACATGCTCTGTCGATTTCATTCTCAAACCATTCGCTAAGGACATCAGCAACAATTGTAAAGGCGCTCTTGCACCGAATTTGATAACCCCGTACTGCTGTCCTCAATAACAATTTGAGATGACGCCATGCTCCGTATACTGCCACGCATTGGGCAGCAGATTGCTGATCGGGATAGTGCTAAGTTTGGGAACGGCGTTGCCTCTCAGCTTGCCCTTTCGAATTAGGGCATCTGTCTCGGCTGAAAAAGTAGAAAAGGTAAATGACTGTGGTTTAAGAGTTCTTTTTTTGCAGGCTTTTCAGACGCAGGGTGGCGCGTTGTACAGCGGCCATTTTTTCTGGACGTTTCATTCGTTTCCATTTTCTGATGTCTTCCTTGGTACGACCGCAGCTGACGCATAGTTCGCTGTTCAGCTGGCAAACAGAAATACAGGGATTTTCGATGTCCTTGGCCATTGTTCAATTCCTCGTCGAACTTATGCGTGCTACGGGTTCATTGCTAAGCCAGAACGGCGACCTGATCGGGTGAGTCAGCGCCCAACTTCGTGCGGTACTCAACTGTCAGATGAGTGATCTCATGAACCGTCGCCAGCCGTTCTCGTATGTTTTCTGCATTCACTGCTGGGCTGCCCAGAACACTCACAATCGCGGCGCGGGCTTGCGGCCCCACCTGCCAGACATGAAGATCAATGATCGAAGCATCTCCCGGTCGCTCAACCAGTTCACGAATCTCTTCAGCGACATGATCATCTGTCTGGTCGAGCAATACACCCGAAGTCACCCGCATCAACGACCAAGCCCAGCGTGCAATCACAACGGCACCCACAATCCCCATTGCAGGGTCGAGCCATACCCAACCAAGGTATCGACCAGCAAGAAGGGCTGCGATGGCCAGAACCGAAGTCAGTGCATCTGCAATGACGTGAACGTATGCAGAGCGCAAATTATTGTCGTGACCATGCGCATGGTGAGACTCATCGTGGCCGTGGTCATGCCCATGGTGATGATCATGACCGCCAGACAGCAAAAGCGCGCTCACCACATTCACTGCTAGTCCGACAATTGCGATTAGAGTCGCTGTCCCGAATTGCATTTGAGTCGGTTGAAAGAGACGAAACAGCGACTCTCCAGCAATTCCCAAGGAAACCAGTCCCAAAATCAGAGCAGAAGCGAAGCCACCCAAGTCTCCCACCTTGCCAGTTCCAAAACTGTAGCGAGCACTTGAGGCATGTCTTTTCGCGTAACCGTAAGCAGCTGCGGCTATGCCCAGTGCACCTGCATGCGTTGCCATGTGAAAACCATCGGCAAGCAACGCCATTGAGCCAGTGAGATAACCTGCGGTGATTTCAGCAACCATCATTACGACGGTCAGGGCCACCACCCACAAGGTACGCTTGGCGTTTTCTTCATGTGATTTCCCAAGGAACATATGGTCGTGGGAATACTCGGCGTACGAATTACTCATCTGGGCAAATCCTATTTGGAATAGCGGCGAATGGCTTCGAGCAGCTCGTCGACACCTTTCGCTCTTTCGTCGTTGCTGAGTGTCGGATTCGCGACGTGTTCACGAGCGTGGTCTTCGATAATTTCATCCATCAGCCCATTGATAGCGCCACGGGCAGAAGCGACCAAAAGCAGAGTTTTCGAGCAGTCATCATCAGAGTCGAGTGCTCGCTCAATCGCCTGGACTTGCCCAGCGATTCGCTTTACGCGCTTAAGAAGATTGTCTTTGCTTGATCTCATGTGACTCATACCATACCCCCCCTACCTATTAGAACAATATAATCACACGTTCCAATTGGCCATACAACCCAGGGAGGGAATCCATCCGACCAGCAGCGTTGCAGCATTTGAATGCTGCATTCGAAACATTCAGCACGTCGCCTCGCCGCGCAGTACCAATACAAGCCGTATGGGCGGCCCGGCACTTCAATAATTCGATAGATGGCGTAGCGCCTATCTCTTGAGCTGCCTAGGTCAATGGTTTAGGATCGAACCACATCCCCCCTGGGAGGATGCAGCAATCAACAGAGACGAAACCAGCTGATTGCGTCTCTTCGTGGAAAGTTCGGTAACCACATGGTTACGCACTTCGCTATTTGAGATATTTCATGCTGAAAATCCTAGCCAACCGTACCTACCGTCACCTCTTCTTGGCTCAAGTGATTGCGCTCATTGGGACGGGTCTTGCCACTGTTGCATTAGGCCTATTAGCGTTCGACCTTGCAGGTGCCAATGCGGGCGCTGTGCTCGGTACGGCGTTGGCGATCAAAATGACGGCCTACATTGGCGTTGCGCCAATCGCAGCCGCTTTTGCAGAGCGTTTACCCCGTCGGGCAATGCTGGTCTCTCTGGATCTGGTGCGAGCACTGGTCGCACTGGCTCTTCCGTTTGTGACGGAAGTCTGGCAAATCTACGTGCTGATTTTCGTCCTTCAGTCCGCTTCGGCAGCGTTCACTCCGACGTTCCAGGCGACCATTCCAGACATACTGGTGGATGAAGACGACTACACCCGTGCCTTGTCGCTATCACGTCTGGCCTATGATCTTGAAAGTGTCGCGAGCCCGATGCTTGCCGCTGCACTGTTGACGGTGATCAGCTTCCATAGCCTGTTCGCCGGCACGGTCATTGGGTTCCTTGCCTCAGCGGCCCTAGTCGCCACAGTGCTGCTGCCTAAGGCGAAGCAGATACCACGACGCAGCATCTACGAACGAACCACCCGTGGCATGCGCATATTTCTGGCCACACCTCGCTTGCGAGGGCTGTTGGCTCTCAATCTTACGGTTGCGGCCGCCAGTGCTATGGTCATCGTCAATACGGTGGTGCTGGTGCAGTCGCGCTTCGCTCTGCCGCAGAGTTCTACGGCATTGGCGCTGGCCGCGTTTGGTGGCGGTTCCATGGTGGCGGCCCTGGTCTTGCCTCGACTGTTGAAAAATATCAAAGACCGAACGGCCATGTTGTTTGGTGGAGGAGTATTGCTCGCAGGCTTAGCAGTTGGCATCAACCTAACCACCTATAACTTCCTGCTACCGCTGTGGGTGGTGCTTGGGGTGGGCTACTCCTTGGCTCAAACCCCGAGCGGTCGACTGTTGCGTCGCTCGGCACATGCCGAAGATCGCCCAGCGTTGTTTGCCGCCCAATTTGCGCTATCCCATGCTTGCTGGTTGATTACCTACCCATTGGCGGGATGGCTGGGTGCCAACATTAGCCTCACTGCATCGTTTGTTGGGCTCGCTGTCGTGGCGTGTAGCGCACTGGTGGTCAGCATCGTGATATGGCGTCCAGCTCATGACCAAGAGTCGATCAGGCACACACATGAGAACTTGCCGGAGGATCACACACACCTCGGCGGTCAGGAGAGAGTGGATCACGAACACCCGTATGTGATCGATGATCAGCATCGCCGATGGCCAGATAAACGACCGTAAGTTCCTAAGATTTGCTAAGGCTGGCTGCTCAGCCTTCAGACCAGAAACCGTAGAGCTTGTAGAGCCGCAAGGTGCCCCGGATAGAACCAGTAGCCCCATTGCCGCACCGGCCAAACTTTAAAGGTTAAGGTCTGACGTAGTAGCCAGAGTCCGATCAGCGGCGCCGCGAACGCGGTGCTTAACGCCACCAATGAATAGACTTCCAAGTCCAGCGCCCTGGTTACGATGCTACTTCGCGTATTGCTCATCAGGCATAAAGCCGCTGGCAGCAGCCAAAGAACACCGGGGCCTTTGATTGCTATTAAGACAGCCGCTGGAACAAGTGCACCGTAGAAGCCGTACATAAGTGGATCATCCAGCACGTAGGCAATCGCGGCGGCCAATAACGCCATAGCGCTGCTCAACAGAGTGCGATGTTGCCATCCCCAGGCAATCACCAGCCCCAATGCCAGCGTCACCAACACGTTGAATGATCCCGAGGTGCTGATGTAGCGATAAGGCACTTCTGAAATGGCGGCGAACAACAGCATCAAGGCAAGGTAACGACCGTTCGCAGCAGTCAGCAATTCACCCTGTTTGGAACGCGCCACGTTGGCTGCAATAGCGACACAGAACAACGGAAAGGAAACTCTCCCCGGAATGAACAGGTTGCTCAACTCCGGCCACACCAACCGCAAGTGATCGATAACCATGGTCAGCATTGCCAGCCACTTGATCAGATCCAGGCTACTGCTTCGCTTCTTAAGCAAGGCATGCTGGATCGTATGAGTAGTACTCATGCCCACCCCAGTGTGACGGCGGTCAGCACGAGATAACGCACACCCTTGGCCAAGGTGACGATCAGCAGGAAACTCCAGAGTGGCTCACGCATGACTCCGGCGACGACCGTCAGTGGATCGCCAATGATGGGCACCCAACTCAGCAGCAATGACCAGCGCCCATAGCGCAGATACGACAGCTGGGCTTTTTCGAATTTACTCTCGCTCACGGGGAACCATCGCTTGTGGCGAAATCGCTCAATGGACCGTCCCAGAGCCCAGTTCAGTACAGAGCCAAGAACGTTGCCGAAAGTGGCAACCGCCAAGAGCGTTGAAGCAACGTATTGGTCGGAGAGCAACATCCCGACCAATACGGGGTCGTCTCAGAAAACGGAAAATAAAGCACGTTAAGCTCCAATTTCGCGCAGGTACTGGTACAACGTTTCGCGGCTGATGCCAAATTCACGGGCCAGCTTTGCCTTTTGCTCGCCGGCCTTGACGCGTTGCAGAAGTTCAGCGGCGCGTTCGGGCGAAAGCGCTTTCTTGCGGCCCCTGTATGCTCCGCGCTGTTTGGCGAGCGCGATGCCTTCCCTCTGTCGCTCGCGGATCAATGCTCGCTCGAACTCGGCGAACGCGCCCATGACCGACAACATCAAGTTTGCCATCGGCGAATCCTCACCGGTGAAGGTCAGGCATTCTTTGACGAACTCGATGCGCACACCGCGCCTGGTCAGCTTTTGCACAAGGCGGCGCAGGTCATCGAGGTTGCGGGCCAAGCGATCCATGCTGTGCACCACCACCGTATCTCCTTCGCGCACGAAGGCCAGCAGCGAGTCAAGTTCTGGGCGCTGGGTGTCCTTGCCCGATGCCTTGTCGGTGAATACCTTTCCGACTTCGACCTGTTCCAGTTGCCGCTTCGGGTTTTGGTCGAAGCTGCTGACCCGGACGTAGCCGATACGTTGACCTTGCAAGATGCCCCCAAACAGAAAAGTGTCAGGAATAAATCTATGACCTTGCGTAGCTTGTGTCAATAAATTAAGCGATGGAGTCTATCCGGACGTTTCTGGGTAGGCTGTCCTGACGTCAGGTTAGGGCATAGCCCAACCTGACGGATCGATTGACAGCTCATTATTATTCACTATGATTAACCCTGAGTCGAGCTATGGCAAAGTCACTCAAAATAAATCACAAAGGATAGATGATGAGCCAATCCAGCCCTTTGACGCACCAGGATGCCAACCATCGCGATTCCGCATGGGAGCGTGCTGCCAACTACGAGAAGGAAGAGCGCCCCATCCACCCAGTTAGCAAAATTGTGATCAAGGGGGCGGTTGATGTTGTGTTCTTTCGCTCGTCATCAGCGCACCTGGTCGTGGCAGGGGAAAACGTGGAAGCCATTCGTAACATCAAGACCCGCTTCGAGGGTGACAAGCTGATCATCGAGCAGGAGGGCATTTCCATTAGCGGCTATGGGGGCAATATTCACGTTTCTGGTACCGGCAACATTTTCGTGGGCGGAACGATCAATGTCGGTGGACGCCACGGCGGCGTCACTATGCAGTCCAAGGGGCGAAGCATCGTTGGAATCGCATTGCCTGAAGCCCCCAGTATCCGCATCAAGGGCAGTGGCGACGTGACCCTGTACGACCTTCAGCAGACCGTCCTCGATCTAGGCATCCAAGGTTCGGGCGATATCACGGCCTTTGGTCGCGTGGGTCTTCTGGACGCCGAGATAGCCGGTTCGGGCGACGTGGACGCCAGCGAGCTGGTCGCTACGTCCGCCAAACTGTCGGTAGTCGGCTCCGGTGATATCGACGCCTATGTCAGCGACTCAGTGAAGGCACGCGTGGCGGGTTCCGGTGACATCGTGGTGCGCGGTAACCCGCCGACCCGCGACCATTCCGTTGCCGGCTCAGGCGACATCAAGTTCAAGAAGAAGTGACGCTCCATGAAGAATGACCAAGAACGAACCGAGCTGTTGCAGCAGATCGACAAGCTGTTGACGGCAGTGGATTCGATGCAAACCTGCCTCGAAGCGCCCGAGGCCACAAACGCCGATGGCAGCTTTGACATTGCTCGCACCAACTTGCGTATCACGGCCAACGAGGCCGCGCAGGTTGTCGAACGTCAGCGAGGCGCGCAGGAGCAGCGTGAAAAGTCTCGTCCAAAAGTAACGCTGGCCACGTCGTTACTTGCCGGCGCTGAAGCGTCTGAATGGCAGGCCAACAAGCTCAAAACTAATGGCGATGAGGCCGGTGCCCGCCAGGCCAGCGAACATGCCGTCACTCTGCGCCGGATGGCATCGGAAGCGGCGGTTACTGAACGCCGGCAGAGCATGCACCTTGTACCTACCATTGATTAGGAGTAACCCCATCATGGCAACCACCGCGAAAACCCGATCCGTCACGGCTCACGTCCCTGTGCAACTGGCCGAAAAGGTCGATTTGATGGCTGAGCGCCTGGAACGCTCCAAGAACTGGATCGTCAAGCAGGCTCTGGCCGCCTGGATAGACCAGGAAGAAGAACGTAGTCGCCTGACCCGTGAGGCATTGGCCGATGTGGATGCTGGTCGCGTGATCGATCATCAAGCTGTCCAGGCCTGGGCTGAAAGCCTCAGCACTGACACTCCGTTGCCGGTACCGCGCTGATGGAGTTGAAGTGGACAAGCAAGGCGCTTTCCGACATTGCCCGGTTGTATGAGTTTCTGGCGTCGGTGAATCAGCCTGCCGCCGCACGAACAGTGCAGCAACTCACAGCCGCACCTTCCACGCTGCTGGCCAACCCGCGCATTGGCGAACGCCTGGAAGAATTCGATCCACGGGATGTGCGCCGAATTCAGATCGGCCATTACGAGATGCGTTACGAGATAGTGGATTCCACTATCTACCTACTGCGCCTGTGGCACACCCGCGAAGACCGATAGGTTTGGCTGGGCCAGGAACGGAATACATCAAACTGGCGAGCCTACGACTGATCAGAAAACCTTAGCGTACGATTTTTTCCGAATTCTGTAGGCTCCCCTAATCCAAGGCCAACCTCCTGTGCTAATTCGCCCAGTCTAGGGGGCTATAGATCAATGTCATCAACTTTGGAAATTATCCATAAATATCATATAATTAGCGCTCAAATCAGTGCATGGGAGAAGCCCTTTTGACTACCTATACCGCATCGCTTGACACCGCCAGCCAAGCCCTGGTTTGAAAATTGTACAAAAAATAACCAGTCCGCTCGATTGTCCCGCCTTCATCGCCGCCCACCGCCAGAATCCTCAAGACTTTACCCGCCGACGCCAGCTCACCTTCAAGAACCTCGTCCTGTTCCTGCTCAATCAGCCGCGCACGGCCCTGCAAACCGAACTCGATCAGTTCTATCGCGTACTCAATCAGGCGTCGACTGAGACGCAAATGGTCACTGCGCAGGCCTTCTGCAAAGCGCGCAAAAAGCTCAACCCCGAGGTATTTGAAAGTCTCAATCACCTCCTGCAGCAACAAATTGACTGCTTCGGGCTGCGTCAGAAGTGGCGTGGGCTGAGGGTGCTCGCGGTGGATGGCTCGACCGTGCATTTACCCCTGGAGTCGACCATGGCGACCTTCTTTGGCAGTCACTCTGGCTTTCCCATGGCTCGCTTGTCCACACTCTACGAAGTCGCTGACGGTCAAACCCTGCATAGCCTGATCGTGCCCCTGACCGTCGGCGAGCGCGACTGTGCCCATCTGCACCTTGAGCACCTGCCGGCTGACAGCCTGACGCTGTTTGACCGTGGTTACCCTGGGCACTGGTTATTCGCGCTGTTCGCGCAGCAACAGCGGCACTTTCTGATGCGCCTGCCCTGTGGCTATAACGCCCAGGTCAAAGCGTTTCTATACTCTGGCCAAGTTGAAGACACACAGCTTTTCGTGGCCAACCATCCTGAAGCACGTCTGTTCTGCTCCGAGGCTGGCGTTGATCCTGCCAGCCAGATCGAGCTGAGACTGATCCGGGTCGAGTTGGCCAACGGCGAAAGCGAGGTATTGCTGACCTCGTTGCTGGATCGAGAAGCCTTTCCCGCTGAGGTGTTTGCCGAGCTTTACCACCGCCGCTGGGGCATCGAAACCGACTTCCGTCGCCTCAAACAAACCCTGACGCTGGACAACTTCAGCGGCCGCAGCGTGACTGCTGTAAAGCAGGACTTTCATGCCGCTCAACTGTTGAAGAACCTGGCGCTGTTGATGCAGCACCTGCTACAGCCGGTCATCGAACAGCGCCACAAAGGTCGCAAGCTGCGATGGAAAGTCAACTTCACCCAAGGCGTGTCACGGCTCAAAAATACCCTGGTCGAGCTGCTGGTGCGGCACTGTGCTCAGGGGCTGAGCAATGTGCTGGCCTTGATGGCTAAAAGCCTCAGTGCCGTACGCTCAGGCCGTAGCTTTGCGCGCCAACGCAAACGCGCAGCCAGCCGAGGTTGTGAGGGCTACAAACCGACGCGCTGAAGAAACACCACCGCCCAACCTCCGTGCAAAAAAAAGCTGGCCACAAGCGGTCGGCATAGGCTCGTCCGGAGAACGAGAAATCTCGCCTAGACAGCCGGAACAGACGATGATCACATCACCGCCAGCCCAGTTAGACCGCCTGATTGAGCGGCAGAGGCCTGGTCATCGCCCGACGGCCATGGCGGCTGGCTGCTTCGGGGGGCTTGCCTTGGGCAGGGCTGCAGCTTAGGTTGATGACATTGCCCTTACAACTACCCAACACCAAAATTACAATTTGGTAATATCGACGCTCTTAAACATTTTTTTCACACGCCGGCTCCCATGAGTAGTTAAAGTCAACACCATACAGCCTCTTGAACACATGCAGTTCTCTCAATGATATCGCCACCCTCTACAACCTTGCCTTACTATCTGATCGTTGGAATATTTGCCACTGGCGCTCATTACATAACACTTTTGTTATTGTCTCTGGTTCTGCCCGCACTCATTGCGACGTTACTGGGAGCAATAGTCGGGACTGTTGTTAGTTATCAGGGCAACAAGCGCTGGACGTTTACAAAGGCTCGCCCATCCGACACTTATCAATGGCTGCGCTTCAGCATCACGGCCTTGGTCTACAACGGTACAAACCTGGCCCTGATGGCGACCCTGCTGGAGCACTGGCCCCAGCGCCTATGGCTGATGCAGGTGATCACCACCTGTGCCCTGACGTTGATCACTTACCAAATCAACCAGTACTGGAGCTTTCGCCATGAATCGATCAAGAGCTGAGCGCTCCCCACGTCCGATGCTCAGTGTGATTGTCTGTTGTTATAACGAAGCCAAGGTACTGCCTTTTTTTCATAAGCGGCTAATGGCTGTACTTAAGACACTCAGCATTCGCTACGAAGTAGTGTATGTCAACGACGGCAGCCGCGATGAAACACTGGCGCTACTGGATGGTTATTGCCAGACGCCTGGCGTTCGTTGTTTGAACCTGAGCCGTAACTTTGGCAAGGAAGCCGCCATGGTCGCCGGTATTGATTATGCGGTCGGGGATGCGTTGTTATTTATTGATGCCGACTTGCAAGACCCGCCCGAACTTATTCCACTCATGGTTCATCATTGGTTGACCGGTAGCGATATCGTCAATATGCAGCGCCGCAGTCGCCTGTCTGATACCTCAAGCAAACGTATCAGTGCCCACCTCTATTACAAACTGATGAACTTTTTGGCCGACAAGTTTGATGTTCCCGCAGACGTCAGCGACTTCCGCCTGATTGGCCCGGCGCCCCTGGCAGCGCTGCGCGGTATGCCGGAACGGACGCGTTTCATGAAGGGCCTGATCAGTTGGCTGGGGTTCAATACCATCGAGTTGCCCTATGACCGTGAGCCGCGTAGCGCCGGTCTCAGCAAATGGGGGCCGCTGGCGCTGATCGACCTCGGTATCGAAGGCGTATTGGCGCTGTCGCGCAAGCCGTTGCGCTGGTTCAGCCTGCTCAGCCTGATGATTTTCATCGCCACCATGGTGCTCATCATCCAGCAGATGAGCGTAAACACCGCCAATGCCCATCACGTGATCATGGGCATTGCTGCGTTCATTACCGTGGGCATAGCAATGATCGGCGAATACCTCGGGGCAACGTTGAGCGAAGTCAGGCAGCGTCCCATCTATCTACTCGACAACCTGCTCGGCGAAGCCCCTGAACGGCCGGAGCACCCCTGCCCGATACACCCTCGCGAACAAGAAAACCACTGATGATAACGACCCGTACGCTATGGCTGGTATTGATCGCCATTTTGGCCCTGCGCCTGGCAAGCCTGGGGCTGTACCCGCTGATGGACACCTCGGAAGCCCGCTACGCGGAAATGGCCCGCAAGATGCTGGTACTCGGCAACTGGGTAACCCCGCTGTTCGAGCTGGACGTACCTTTTTGGGGCAAGCCGCCACTGTCGTTCTGGACCCAGGCGCTGGGCATGAAGTTGCTGGGTATCAATGAATTCGCCATTCGCTTTCCGGCGTGGCTGCTGCATGTCGCCAGTTGCCTGATCATCATCCGGTTTGCCCGTGAGCAGGCCGATGAAAAAACGGCGGTATTGGCGGCAATTATCTTTTCCAGCTCAACCCTCGGCCTGTTGTCAGCAGGTGTGGTGTTGACCGACCCGGCATTGAGTTTCTCGGTACTGCTGGCCAGCTATGGCTTCTGGTGCGGCATGACACGGGGCGACCGCCGTTGGGCACTGGCAGGATTTGCCGGCCTGGGCCTCGGGTTGCTGGCAAAGGGGCCGTTGGTGCTGGTGCTGGTGGGGGCTCCAGCTGTGATCTGGACGCTTTACTACCGACAATGGCGTGCCTTTTTGCACTTGCCCTGGCTGCTGGGCCTTGCGTTGATGCTGGTGATTGCCGTGCCTTGGTACGTGATTGCTGAACAGCGCACGCCGGGGTTTCTCGATTACTTCCTGATCGGCGAGCACTGGAAGCGTTATGTGGTCAGCAAATGGGCCGGAGACTTGTACGGCAGCGCCCATGCCCGGCCCACGGGCGCCATCTGGATGGACCTGATGCTCGCGCTTTTTCCCTGGACGCTGCTGTTGCCAGCGGTGTACTTCGCCCTGCGCCGCTCGGCCCTGTCGGGTCGCTACTATGGTTTTATCGCCCTGTGGGCCCTGGCTACGCCGGTATTTTTCACGTTCTCCGGCAATATCCTGTGGACTTACCTGCTGCCATCGCTGCCGGCCTGGAGCCTGCTGCTGGCTGGCGCACTCAAGGCTGTGCCCTGGCAAACCGGCAAAACCATCATTGGGTTGATCCTCGCGCTGCTGCTGCCGGTATGGCTGCTGATCGCTGCCATCGACGGCCGCGCCTTTGACCGGCCGAATAACCAACGTGAGCTCGCCAGGGCCTGGCAGCAGTTGCAGGCAGAGCGTCCCGGAACCCTCTTTTACTGGGGCCGGCGCTCGTACTCGGGGGAGTTCTATACGCAGGGGCAGGCACGCCGGGTCGAGGACTTGGCTACCTTGCCCGTTGACCGCAGCTTTTACATCGCCCGTCGGGTACGTGACCTCAAGCGAGGCATCCAGGGCTTGCAGCCGTTCAATTGTGTCGAGCAACTGCGTGCCAGCCAAAGCGTGTTATTCAGGTGCGAACCACTGAAAGCACCCACTGACCTGTAGGAGCCGGCTTGCCGGCAACGCCCTGGCGACCAGCATCAACAGCGTTGCGTTACGGCTACCAGACCATCTCCTGGCTGCCCCTTTGCCCCGATACATCATCAAGCTGGGGGCGCTTTCCGGGCTGGGAATCGACCATGCACTGATGCTGGGCCTGCAAGTGAAGACCGCGTTCTAAAGCGCTAGCGCATAGGCATCTGGATTAATCTTGATCTTGGACCTCCAGTTGGAACACGATGGCTGCCTTGAACCGTTGACGAAAGGAATCTCGTTATGTTCCCTCTGGACATCTGGCTGACCTATACCGCCGCCTGCCTGTTGCTGGTGCTTTCCCCCGGGCCGGACAACCTGCTGGCCATCGCCAGGGGCCTGAGCCAGGGGCGCATGGCGGCGGCCATTTCGGGGGTTGCGTCGGGCACCGGGATTCTGTTTCACGTAGCCACCGCCTCGTTGGGCCTGACCCTATTGATGCAGACATCCGCCGTGGCCTTCTGGGTCGTAAAAGTGATCGGCGCCAGCTACCTGGTGTGGCTGGGTATCAAGGTCTTGCGTTCGCGCAGCCTGATCAACTTCAAACCGGCGGCACGGCAATCGCTCAAAAGCATCTTCCTCACCGGCTTCCTGTCTGCGGCGCTTAACCCTAAGCCGGGACTGTTTGTGCTTGCGTTCATTCCACAGTTCGTCAACCCATCATTGGGCTCGGTCACTGTGCAGATGCTGGTCTACGGCACCTGGTTCGCCGCGTTGACCGCCCTGGGCTTTGCGCTCATGGGAATTTTTGCAACGCGCCTGTCGACCTGGCTGCAGCGCAAGCCAAAAGTTGTCAACGGCCTGAATGTCGGCGCCGGACTGACCTTCGTCGCGTCCGGGCTTTCGGTAGCAGCACTCAGCCAAAAATAACCCATGATTGCTCATGGGTTATTAGTTGCAGGCCTTACGCTCGGATCAGGTGATCAAAAGCACTCAGGGAAGCCTTGTCATGCCACGCCGTTCTATCCTGTCCATTGCCGAGCGTGACAGCCTGCTGGCATTGCCAGATACCAAGGAAGAACTGATTCGTCAGTACACGTTTAGCGACACCGACCTGTCCATCATTCGGCAGCGGCGCGGCCCGGCCAACCGCCTGGGCTTCGCCGTGCAGCTCTGCTACCTGCGCTTTCCCGGTGTCATCCTTGGCGTCGATGAGCCGCCGTTTCCGCCTTTGCTGAAACTGGTCGCTGACCAGCTCAAGGTTGGCGTCGAACGCTGGGGCGAGTATGGCCAGCGGGAACAGACCCGGCGCGAGCACCTGGTCGAACTGCAAACGGTGTTCGGCTTCCAGCCCTTCACGATGAGCCACTACCGGCAGGCCGTCCAGTGGCTGACCGAGCTGGCCATGCAAACCGACAAGGGCGTCGTGCTGGCCAGCGCCTTGGTCGATCATCTGCGGCGACAGTCGGTCATTCTGCCTGCCATCAACGCCGTCGAACGAGCGACCGCCGAAGCGATTACCCGCGCCAACCGGCGCATCTACGATGCCCTGGCCGAACCGCTATCGGACGCGCATCGCCGCCGCCTCGACGATCTGCTCAAGCGCCGGGACAACGGCAAAACGACCTGGCTGGCCTGGCTGCGCCAGTCGCCCGTCAAACCGAACTCGCGGCACATGCTGGAACACATCGAACGCCTCAAGGCGTGGCAGGCGCTCGACCTGCCTTCCGGCATCGAGCGGTCGGTTCACCAGAACCGGCTGCTCAAGATTGCCCGCGAGGGCGGCCAGATGACGCCCGCCGACCTGGCCAAGTTCGAGGCGCCGCGCCGCTACGCGACCCTGGTCGCGCTTGCCATCGAGGGTATGGCCACCGTCACCGACGAAATCATTGACCTGCACGACCGCATCCTGGGCAAGCTGTTCAACGCCGCCAAGAACAAGCATCAGCAGCAGTTCCAGGCGTCCGGCAAGGCGATCAACGCCAAGGTGCGGCTGTTCGGCCGCATCGGCCAGGCGCTGATCGAGGCCAAGCAAGCTGGCCGCGATCCGTTCGCTGCCATCGAGGCCGTCATGTCCTGGGATGCCTTTGCCGAGAGCGTCACCGAGGCGCAGAAACTCGCACAGCCCGAGGATTTCGATTTCCTGCACCGCATCGGCGAGAGCTACGCCACGCTGCGCCGCTACGCGCCGGAATTCCTCGACGTGCTCAAGCTGCGGGCCGCGCCCGCCGCCAAGGACGTGCTCGACGCCATCGAGGTACTGCGCGGCATGAACAGCGACAATGCCCGCAAGGTGCCTGCGGACGCGCCGACCGACTTCATCAAGCCGCGCTGGCAGAAACTGGTCATGACCGACACCGGCATTGACCGGCGTTACTACGAACTGTGTGCCCTGTCGGAGATGAAGAACGCGCTGCGTTCCGGCGACATTTGGGTACAAGGCTCGCGCCAGTTCAAGGACTTCGAGGACTATTTGGTGCCGCCCGCGAAATTCGCCAGCCTCAAGCAGGCCAGCGAATTGCCGCTGGCCGTGGCCACCGATTGCGACCAGTACCTGCATGACCGGCTGACGCTGCTGGAAACGCAGCTCGCCACCGTCAACCGCATGGCGCTGGCCAACGAGCTGCCGGACGCCATCATCACGGAGTCGGGCCTGAAGATCACGCCGCTCGATGCGGCGGTGCCCGACACCGCGCAGGCGCTGATCGACCAGACAGCAATGATCCTGCCGCACGTCAAGATCACCGAACTGCTGCTGGAGGTAGACGAATGGACAGGCTTCACCCGGCACTTCGCGCACCTGAAATCGGGCGACCTGGCCAAGGACAAGAACCTGCTGCTGACCACGATCCTGGCCGACGCGATCAACCTGGGCCTGACCAAGATGGCGGAGTCCTGCCCCGGAACGACCTACGCCAAGCTCGCCTGGCTCCAAGCCTGGCATACCCGCGACGAAACCTATTCGACGGCGCTGGCCGAACTGGTCAACGCGCAGTTCCGGCATCCCTTCGCCGAGCACTGGGGCGACGGCACCACGTCATCGTCGGACGGCCAGAATTTCCGAACCGGCAGCAAGGCCGAGAGCACTGGCCACATCAACCCGAAATACGGCAGCAGTCCTGGGCGGACTTTCTACACCCACATCTCCGACCAGTACGCGCCATTCCACACCAAAGTGGTCAATGTCGGCGTGCGCGACTCGACCTATGTGCTCGACGGCTTGCTGTACCACGAGTCCGACCTGCGCATCGAGGAGCACTACACCGATACGGCAGGATTCACCGATCATGTATTTGGCCTGATGCACCTGCTGGGCTTCCGCTTTGCGCCGCGCATCCGCGACCTGGGCGACACCAAGCTGTTCATCCCCAAGGGCGACACTGTCTACGACGCGCTCAAGCCGATGATTAGCAGCGACAGACTGAACATCAAGGCTATTCGCGCCCATTGGGATGAAATTCTACGGCTGGCCACGTCGATCAAGCAGGGCACCGTGACGGCTTCGCTGATGCTGCGCAAGCTCGGCAGCTATCCGCGCCAGAACGGCCTGGCCGTGGCCCTGCGCGAGCTGGGGCGTATCGAGCGCACGCTGTTCATCCTGGATTGGTTGCAAAGCGTGGAGCTGCGCCGTCGCGTGCACGCTGGGCTGAACAAGGGCGAAGCCCGCAACGCGCTGGCCCGCGCCGTGTTCTTCAACCGGCTGGGCGAAATCCGCGACCGCAGCTTCGAGCAGCAGCGCTACCGGGCCAGTGGCCTCAACCTGGTGACGGCAGCCATCGTGCTGTGGAACACGGTTTATCTGGAACGGGCCGCGAATGCCCTGCGTGGACACGGCAAGCCCGTTGATGACTCTCTATTGCAGTATCTGTCGCCGCTGGGTTGGGAGCACATCAACCTGACTGGCGATTACCTCTGGCGCAGCAACGCCAAGATCGGCGCGGGCAAGTTCAGGCCGCTACGGCCGCTGCAGCCAGCTTAACGTGCTTTATTTTCCGTTTTCTAAGACGACCCCAATACGGCTTCTGACTGCATTGGTAACAGTGTGGCGGCACCGAGTGCCGCCAGGAACAGACCAACGTAGCTTGTGAGTTCAAACACTTAGGCGTCGCCTTATGCGTTCAGGCCAATCCAGCCATGGATGCCAACGTAGAGCCCGACTCCGATAATCAGTGCACTAGACAGATAAGGGGCGCGACGCGCAACGGTGCCCATCCAAGGCCAGCGGTTGGAGGCCTGCTTGGCGCCAATAGCGGCGGCTGCACCGACGGTTACCAGTGTGAGCGCCAGACCAATACTAAAGCACAGGACGAGCACGCCACCCAAGGCAACTTCTTTGACCTGGAGGCAGAGCAGCAGAACGGTGATCGCCGCTAGGCAAGGAATGAGCCCCCCCGTCAAGCCGAACATGATGATCTGTCCCGTAGTGACTTCACGGTTGGTGAAGCGCTTACGGATATCGTTGGCATGGGCACGCTCATGCGCATCCTGATAGCCATCAATCGACAATTCCAACCCTTCCAGTTCGGAGTGCGCGTGGCCGTGATCATGCTCCTGGTATTCCAAGTCGTAATCATGGGAGTGACCGGCATGGCCCAGGCTCAAGCGGGCACTGAATTCATGAGGTTCAGGGATATCGACCGTCGACTCTAGGAAACTTTCGCGCTCAACAAATGAGAAGGTTTGCGTGCTGCCATCAGAGCGGGTCGTTATCAAGCTAACGTCTGATGCTGACCAGGCATGCCCACGCAACGTTTTCATACGCCAGTGAGGAGGTACCCCCTCCTCAAATATCGACAGTTCGACCCGGCCATGGCCGGTATCAATTCGATGGGTTTCATCATGATCACCATGGTCATGCCCATCGTGGTGGTGATCGTCACCTTGCTCGAACTTGAACATCTGCTCACCGCGCCAGGTACGCCATAGCATCCAGAGCGCAATCACGATGATAAGGGCAGAGGACGCGAGCTGGAAGTACGGCTCCGTGGTTTGAGCGTCCAGGCCTTTGCCCAGATACATACCGCCGATGGCGACCAACCACACTACAGCGGTGTGCGACAGCGTCGCGGCCAGGCCCAACAAGACGGCCTGTTTGACCGAGCCACGGATGGCCACGATGAAGGCCGCCATCATGGTTTTTGAATGGCCGGGTTCCAGGCCATGCAAGGCGCCGAGCAAGATAGCGCTCGGGAAGTAGAGCCAGGCGTGCGAACCACCCTGTTGCAAGAGTTCAGCGAAGTTGGGCATATCAGACCTAGAGGTATTTGGTGATTTGTTTGAACGCTTCCAGCGGTGCGCGCTCGCCATTGCCCAAGGCCGAGACGGTGTCCTCCAGGCAGTGGTCAATGTGATCCTGGATCAGCGTGCGCTTAGCTTGGCACACTGCTTTTTCAACAGCGTGCAGCTGCTGAGCAATGTCCACGCATTCACGCCCCTCTTCGATCATGGTGATGATGCCGCGCAAATGACCATCCGCCCGCTTGAGACGCTTGATGATCGCCTCGTGACTTTGGTGGGTTTGGGGATGGCTGTGTTCGTGTTCGTGCTCACTCATGACTTGAGCCTCAGGCCTCAATGAATTACGCTGGCATCCTATCCCCCCTAGGGGGATGCGGTCAAACGCATCAAAGCCCCACAAAACGAGTTGAAACCCGAACACTATGTTCAGCAGAACACTGACAATGACGATGGTAATCGCACTTGCTCTCGCCATGTTTGTGGCTTGGGCAGGGCATACCTATACGTTGTCGGTGACATCGAAACAGCCAGCCTGGGAGATTGCACAAGACGCCCATCACTCCCATGAGCAGCAGGCAGAGATGTCGCGTGCGAGCTACTCGGATCACTACCACTCACCGTTGACCCCTGACCATCAGCACGAAACACCTCAGCTCACGTCCGCGTTGAGTTTGGCTGCACAGCCGAAGCTGTCTATACGAGTTGATGCGCGCCGATATTCCGTTCCTCGTCCGCCGATTTTCTTGATCGAGCGTCCACCCCGTCCCCCGTTCGCATCCTGACCATGGCCGCTCTGCGGCCTTTGATCCCTGCAACGTAGGATTGATCTATGCATTCGCACTCGATGAGCGGCGTTGTCGCATTCACTGCGCCATCGCACCGCCCGCTACTGCTGTTGTTTTTACTTGTCGCTGCACTTTTCGTCGGGATGCCCGAGGCGATGGCTCACGCCGTCGCGGAAGGTGACAAGGGCTTCATCCAAGAAAGTTCCGGCGTCATGTTGCTGCCCTTCATCTACATGGGCGCCAAGCACATGATGACGGGCTACGACCACCTGCTGTTTCTGTTCGGGGTGATCTTCTTCCTCTATCGCCTAAAAGACGTGGGGCTCTACGTCACGCTGTTCGCTGTAGGGCACTCGGTCACGCTGCTGCTTGGCGTACTTACAGAGGTCAGCATCAGCTCGTACATCATCGACGCCATCATCGGCTTCTCGGTGGTGTACAAGGCGCTTGATAACCTGGGTGCATTCCAGCGCTGGTTCGGTTTCCAACCCAACACCAAGGTGGCCACGCTGATCTTCGGCCTGCTCCATGGATTCGGGCTGGCCACTAAGATCCAGGAGTACGAAATCTCGCCTGATGGCCTGATTCCGAACTTGATCGCCTTCAACGTCGGCGTCGAGATCGGCCAATTGCTGGCCCTTAGCGCGATTCTCATTTTGATGGGGTATTGGCGGCGCACCGGCAGTTTCTGGCGTCACGCCTATACCGCCAACGTTGCCATGATGAGTGCCGGTTTCCTGCTGATGGGTTACCAGATCACCGGCCTGTTTGTCTCCGCGTAAGGAATTCTGACCATGTTCAATACTCCGCTTCCCACTGTTAATGAATTGCCCAGCACTCGCAAACTGCTACGTTCGACTGTTCTTGCAATATTGGTTGCTGCGGGACTTCTGGTAACAGTCGTAATGCCCTCGGAATACGCCATTGATCCGACAGGTGTAGGCCGAACACTGGGCCTTACCCAGATGGGCGAATTGAAGATCATCCTTGCCCAAGAGGCTTTAGCGGACGCAGCTCCGCCGCAAGCATCGGCTCCGGAGCCGGCTCCGCAAATTGCAGCAGTTAAACCCGAAGTGCAACCTGCGGTTCAACCTGTGGCGAAGTCCAATCTAGCCCTGAAAAAAGATCAACTAACCATCACGCTGAAGCCTGGTGAAGGGAAAGAAATCAAGCTGGAAGTGCTGAAAAACAGAACCGTCAACTATGAATGGACAACGGTTGGTGGGCCTGTGAACTACGACACCCATGGCGAGCCCTACAACGGTGAAAAGGGTTACTTCCACAGCTACAACAAGGGCAAGCAGGTCAAAAGTGATAAAGGTGAATTCATCGCTATTTTTGACGGCACCCATGGTTGGTTTTGGCGTAACCGCAGCAACAGCGACGTGACCATCTCACTGAGAACGGCCGGCGATTACTTGAGCATCAAACAGTAATCCGAAGCCGCGATGGCTGTTCTATTGCCGAAAATGCAGCGCTCAGCCTAGATAAAGACCATTTTTCTCATCCATTTTTTGAAGAGTCATTCCATGAAAACCCCAGCAACGCTGATTCGTTCGATGCTCCTGATCTGCTTTCTTGGCCTGATGACCGCATGCGGTGGCGGTGAGAAAGGAACAACATCCGAGAGCGCTGAGCACGGACACTCACACGAGTAACACCCTGAATAAAACAAGGCCGCATTTGCGGCCTTGTTTGTTTCTATATCGCAACCTGCGTACCCAGTTCGATCAGTCGGTTCAGCGGCAAATTAAAGTATTTGAGGTTGCTGTTGACGTTCTTCAGTAAAAAAGTGAACAAGCTTTCTCGCCAACGAGCCATCCCCATACGCTTGATCGGGATAACCGTCACGCGGCTAAAGAAGTAGGTGGAATGCATCGTGCAGAAATCCAGCTCTTTCATGTGTCAGAGACTCAAGGCTGCGGCTACGTCACGCTCCTCGATAAAGCCAAAGTGCAGGCTAACCCGGCAAATCCTTTACCTTAAGCCTAGACCTCAAACCGCCGATCATCTGGCACGCGCGGCCGTCCTCAGACGCCACAGTTAGCAACACCACCTGCTCGTGCAGAACCTGTTTCTGCAATTGATTGTGCGAGAGCCCATGAGGGGCAGCATCAGATCTGGAATAATGGCCGGAACATACCAACAGTTATATCAATACACAAAAAAAGGCGCCACTCGGGCGCCTAAGCCGTCTCCAAAACCAAAGGAGAAACAAAGAGACGGGGGTGTATCTGGTAATGGGGCCTAATGCCGATGGCTAGCGCCCGTTAAAGGAGTTGCAGCGGGTATTCGACAATCAGTCGGACCTCGTCCAAATCAGATTCGAAATCCGTGGCTCGTGTCGTTGCCTGGCGAACACGTAGAGACATGTCCTTCAGAGAACCTGACTGGATGACGTACTTAGCCTCGATGTCTCGTTCCCAACGCTTTTGATCCTGCAGTGGGGCGCCATCCGCTCCACGACGCATGTACACGCTGTTCGCGTTGGAATAGTCCGCATCCCAACCCTTAGCGTAGCGGGTCATGAAGCTGAGACCGGGGATGCCGAAAGCCTGCATATCTAGATCGTAGCGCAGCTGCAAGGATTGCTCTTTCGGTGAGTTGAAATCGCTGTACTGAATAGAGTTATCCAAGAAAATTGAGTCGGATTGGCGAAGGTAGTCAAAGTCGTCGTTACCATTATTGCGCTGGTACCCAACGGTCACGGTGTGCGCTCCGAATTTGACCCCGGTCTTGCCGCTCCAGATGTTGTTATCGAAGCTTCCCAGAAGTTTTTTACCCTCATCAACCGCTCGGTAGTAATTAAAGCCACCGATTAGCGATACGCTGTCTGAGAGCGGATAGCTCAATGTGGTGCCTGCGTAATACTGGTTCCACACATCCTTGAATTGGCTGGTGTAAAGACTCACACCTACGTGCTCATTGACTGTGTAATCGCCCCCTAGATAAGCGATCCACGGAGCATCTACCGCACCAGCGTAGAAAGTCGAAAAGCCGTCACGCATGCCACTGGAATTGGGTTGGCTCATCGCATGCAGTCGACCACCCTGAAGGGTCAGGTCTTTGATGCTGGTATTGGTAAACGTTGCACCACGAAAACTCTCAGGGAGGAGTCGAGAATCGCCATAGGCCACGACAGGCGTCGATGGAAATACGTCCCCTACCTTGACGACTGTATCCAGGAAACGCACTTTTGCGGCCCCGCCTACTTTTGAGTAGGAGTCTTCAGGTTGGCCTTTGCTATTGTGCGGCAAGACATCGACTGAGCTACGAGCTCCCGAGCGACCATCACCTGAATCGAGCTTGAGGCCTTCCATTGCAAACGCGTCAATGCCGAAGCCTACGGTACCTTGAGTAAAGCCTGATTCGAACCGGCCAATGATGCCATGAGCTCATTCGGCTGAGTACCCATTTCCCGTGGGGCTTGACTGGCCCTTTCGATAATCACGATTGAGATAGAGATTCCGATTGAGAATACTAAAGGTGCTCCCCTCAATGAATCCTTCAGGTCTTTGCTCAACAGCCACTGCAACTTGCCCCATGCTCATGCTAAGGGCAATGAAAGAAAGACCATAAATGCTTTTATTGTTCATTTAACACTCCAGGCTTTAGCTTGGCAGAGTTTCTTTATGAAATTTTTTATAATTATAAAAAGCCACCAGCACGTAAGGATTTCTCCTACGTGCCGGCAGACATAATTTCATACAATAGATAACTCCAGCGTGACCTGAAAATTACTTCTGTGTCAGCGAACCGTAAGCAGGCTCAAAACATACCGAACAACCTTGCGCAGTTAGGGCTAACGCTAATTAGCTTCCGTGAGGACAGTTAGTACCCATAACCTTGTATTCCAGGGTGTTGAGCTTGCCCGTCGAATCTTCATAGGTCATGCGCGAAGGGGCTACGTCACAGGTTTTATTGGCTTGAGTGGTACTGATTACCTTCTGGACATCGAGGTTCATTCCATATTCATAATGAACGACTTCAGGTGTCGTCTTTCCGTTTTCTAAGGCGTACTGCTCCATCGCCTTCTGGTTCTCTTGCATCATTCGACCATAAACAGGGTCACCACCTCCTTCAGCCATGGCCAAAGAAGACATCGTCAAGATGGAAGCGGCAAAAAAAACTTTTAGTGATTTCATGATTCTCTCCTAGTGCTCACTTACTTCTGACTAGAGGATAACCAGTGATGCCTTTCAGAAAGCTGCCGCGAATATTACATATGCGTAAGGTGTTCCACAGCACGCGTGAGCTCGACTATTAGAAATTTAACTTATTGGCGGAGTAGGCTGAATACATCAGATAAGCATTAGAGACCAACTCGGGCTCCTCATGAAGTACCCAAGCTTTTTATTAAAGATACATCTCCTCTATATCATATACAGCTGATTGGACTGCTTCAGATGGATGAGCCGTTTGAGCACAGCAAGATGAGACGAAGGGCGTGTTAAAAAAGCGTCATGGGCTGAGAATATTAGGGGCTACGTTGAGCACCGAAAACACCATCGCTGAGATGGTCTTTAACAGCCATACGAAATCGTCCCAGTATTTTATCGCGGCTAGCAGCAAAGCCCCGACGATTGGAAGGAGGGACAACCCCTTCAGCAACCGAAAGGTCCTGGTGAGGGTCCGGCCTTGCTTGTCGACTTGGTCGATGGTGATCCTGAGCAGACCCTGAAGTTTCGGAGGATAGGTTTTTATTTTGTCCTTAAAATCATCGAAGATGACATTGAAGCTGTGCAGCAGGCGCTCCGTTTGCAGCATTTGATTGTGAAGGATCGCAAGCAGAACCACAGAAACCACTGCCAGCCCAAGGACAAGGATAAAACCTTCGAATCGTGAGGTTGTTTTCTCCAGCACGACCAAACCCGCTAGCGATATCGGCAGGGCGAGCATCTTGCCGGCGATGTCGCCCAGCACCCCGCTAAGCTTGGTGCCATAGTCGATTTCAGCTTGGGCCACCTCGCGCCGGGCCCGCTCAAACGAGAAGCTATAGACGTAGGTTTGCAGATTCGCGCGGTATGTGGCGAGGACCTCCCGCCACTCCCGCACGATCACCAAGAACAGATTGGGCTCGCTCTCAAACTTCTCTATGACGCTAGCCACCGCCATCCGAATCATTAATTTTCGTTCGGAGAGGTGTGCCTTATTTTCGTTTTTTCGATTGAGTATTTCTTCCAACAAGCTCAGGTGATTGAGCTCATAGTCAAGTACCTTGGCGTCAACCTGAGTAGGCAACAGAAATGTTCTCGGCGGCTTAGCCCCATCAGGAGGCAAGGCAAAGAAAAGATTAAAACCATCTTGGCTGCTGTCTTTGTCGACACCGATCGCTAGCAGTGCAAGCAGCTCGATCAACCGACATACGCGCCTGAGCGCCTTAATCGTCGGAGGTTCGGTGTCATCACTATCTGCCCAACAGAGCTCAACAATGTACACGTTGCTCGGAAATTGGCCCTTGCCCAATGAGCCATTGCGAGCGACAAACTCGCCTAGGTTCGCGTAGAAACGGCCAGACTCGTTCGATGGCAAGCGAAACTCAATATCGAGAGAGTCTGCTTCTTCAGAGCAATGCTCGAACTTGCCATAGGCTGCGGGCAGGCCATCGCACATTCGCAACGTACCGATAATGTCGGGCGTTGGCATCCCCTCATAGCGGATGACTCCGTCCTCAATGGGGGGCGCTCCAATGGCGCGGTAGAGAGCTACCACATTAGAAAACATTCTTAGCCGACCCTGGCCAGCAGTTCTTTCTCGATCACACCAACCAGTTCGGCAGTCAGATTGGACAGTGTCAAATTTTTCCGTCCCTCATCATAATAAACGTCTGCGGCCGGATCCTTACCTAACGCTCCACGCTCGAATTGCAACGACCAGTTAGCCGCGTCCCCCTTGATACGGGTCTTCTCTTTCAGCGATTTCGCATTGACCGTAAAGTCGTCTGGCACCTTATGTTTCTCACTATTCAAATAGTCTTTCAGTCCAACAATTTCATCCACTAAGTCAGCGGGTACGTGTGCGACAGCGACGTGGCAGATAGCGTCCAAGCGCGCAGACTTGCCTGCTGCCAACTGTTCCTCCAGATACTTGATAACCGCCTCTTTGGCCTTATAACCAAAGCCTTTTAACGTTTTGTTGTCGCGAAAAAACCGTGCAACGTTATCAATGGCATTTTTGGTAGCGCGTCCGGAAGCTACTCCTTTCGCGCATCCCAGTGCAGAGATGAAATAGTCGGATGCCTGACTATCACGGCCCCGGCTGATGAAGCACAGGTAGGTTGAATCCACTTCATCCTCCGCGTCATCCTCATCCTGCTCAGGCGCAGCAGCGGCCGCGGCAGCCATAGCCTTTATGGCCACGAAGCTCGCTAAATTGATCCTGGCGGCCTGCTGAACCTTGTTGAGATCGACCTCTTGAATTTCCTTGGGCACATAGTTCTCGTCCAGCTGTATACCGCCGCGTTCCTTCATGCTGGCGACCAGGAAAAAGTCGGTTGCACCTGCGGTGTACTGAGCGCAAAGGATGTGTCCACCGGTCGATAAGACTTGATTACCTGCTTGCTCCACCAACTGGTCCATTGCCAAGTGGGTCAAGTCGATAAATCGCGCTTCATCATCTTGTACTTCTACGAACGCGGTGAAGCGCTCTGGAAACGGTCCCTGACGGTCATCATCGGCAAACTGGCCGTAGACCACGCTGTTGCCTTCTTTGCCGATGAGGCCGTGGATACCATTGACCAGAAAATGCAACGCGGGATTTTCAGTATCGAGCGCCACATCCTTCTTGACCACCTCGGAGATAAAGCTGGTCTTGGCCAGCTTCTTGAAGCTGTGAATAATGGCAGTTTTCAGCGTAATCATAGGTCGAATTCCGTTCCGATAGTATCAATATGGAATCACTGAAAATAGCACCTTACCCAGCAAACTTCAGGGCTTATCTCGATATCAGATATCACCGAAGGGCTCCAATACCTACCGATCAGTAAGGCTGCACGAACCCAACAACTGTATATGTATACAGCATCATAATCTATGCCATTCATCAGCACGAGGAGCGGAGGGTTGAAGCGCGGATTGGCCGCCGCCAATAACCACGACATCAAATTTCGGATTTTGACTCACCACCATCCCCCCTACGTTTGCTGCGCATCGCTTGCGTGGGTTCAGACTTTACGGCCCAGATCATCAATTACGACCTGTCCGTCCTCTTTGACGAAACTGCCGCGCTGCTCTTGTGAAAGCAGGTCGAGGACAGCCTCTGACGGGCGACAAAGGCGCGCCCCTAAGGGTGTAACGACGATGGGACGATTGATCAGGATGGGATGAGTCATCATGGCGTCAATGAGCTGGTCATCTGCAAGTGACAGATCACCTAACCCAAGCACTTCGTACGGCGTGCCTTTGATACGGAGCAGTGCCCGCACCTCTATACCCATATCCTTGATCAGTCTGATTAGCGTTGTACGATCAGGTGGGGTTTTCAGATACTCAATTACCGTTGGCTCTTCACCGCTGTTGCGGATCAATGCCAAGGTATTACGGGAAGTGCCACATTCCGGGTTGTGATAAATCGTGATCTGACTCATATCGGATGTCTCGCTGTCGAGAGGCTCAAATGGATCGCTGGTTGACGCGTGTGGATAGCTCCTCAGCGGACTCTTTACGCTCGGAGTAACGACCAACCAGGTAATCCTGGCGATCACGCAACAGCAGCGTGAACTTCATTAGTTCTTCCATCACGTCGACCAGGCGGTCGTAGTACGAGGACGGCTTCATCCGGCCCGCCTCATCGAATTCGGTGAATGCCTTAGCTACTGAGGATTGATTTGGGATGGTGAACATCCGCATCCAACGCCCCAGTACCCGCAACTGATTAACTACGTTGAAGGACTGCGAGCCGCCGCAGACTTGCATCACCGCAAGGGTCTTTCCTTGTGTAGGTCGTACAGCACCTATCGCCAGTGGAACCCAATCAATTTGAGCCTTGAAAACCGCACTCATGGAGCCGTGTCGCTCAGGAGAGCACCACACCTGGCCTTCCGACCATTGCATCAGCTTGCGAAGCTCCGCGACTTTGGGGTGCGTCTCGGGTGCATCATCCGGCAGCGGAAGGCCTGATGGGTCGAATATCTTTGTTTCAGCGCCAAACCGTTCCAGAAGACGGGCGGCCTCCTGGGTCACCAACCGGCTGAAGGATCGCTCTCGTGTCGATCCATACAAAAGAAGGATTCGAGGTTTATGGAGTGAAGACGTGCGAGGCGTCAGTTGCTCCAGGGTGGGAATGTCAAGCAGTTCGGCTTGGACATTCGGCAGCGTATCTTGCATACAAACTCCTAGGGATGCGCCAAGCAGGCACAACTTCCATTGCGCTTCAAAGCGAACCGATACGGTTCAGTTCTGCTTTGAGTTGGTCAGGGCTCATGGTTTTCAGCGGCAGCGCAAGAAACGCGCTCACCCGTTCGCGAATTTTGGCGAGAGTGGCTTCAAACGCTGTTGTGATCTCGATCTCCGACCCGATGGCTTCCGACGGATCGGCTAAACCCCAATGGGCCTTCAAGGCTGGCCCGAAAAAGATGGGGCATGCCTCACCCGCGGCCCGGTCACATACGGTTATCACGATGTCTGGTGGAGAGCGTTCGAAAGCATCCGAAGCTTTGCTGCTCAAGCCCGCCGTGGAAATGCCCGCAGCCTCCAGCGTTTGCAATGCCCGTTGGTTCACGCGGCCGCTGGGAAAGCTTCCTGAGCTGATCGCTTCCACACCCTCTGGCGCTAGGTCGTTGAACAGTGCCTCGGAGAGGATGCTGCGGCAGCTGTTGTGGGTACACATGAACAAGACTTTCATCAGTAGATTCCTTGATTCAGAAGCTGAGGCGCAATGCCAAGGCACAGAGGGTGGCGATAAGGATGGGCAAGGTCAGCACGATCCCGGTCTTGAAGTAGTAACCCCAACTGATCGTGATGTCCTTTTTGGCCAGCACGTGAAGCCACAAGAGCGTGGCCAGGCTACCGATGGGGGTGATTTTCGGCCCCAGGTCGCAGCCAATGATGTTGGCGTACACCATTGCTTGATGGATGACGCCATCGACTTCGGCAGCATGAATGGACAAGGCACCGATCAGGACGGTGGGCATGTTGTTCATGATTGAAGACAGAAAGGCTGTGAGCAGCCCCGTACCCAAGGACGCGCCCCAGACACCGTAGTCGGCAAATACATTCAGGATCTGGGCGATATGGTTGGTCAAACCGGCGTTCTTGAGGCCGTAGACGACCAGATACATGCCCAGGGAAAAGATCACCACCTGCCATGGCGCGCCCTTGAGCACCTTGCCGGTGTCGATGGCGTGTCCACGGGCCGCGATGACGTAAAGAATGAATGCGCAGGCAGCCGCAATGGCACTGATCGGCACGCCCAGAGGCTCGACGACAAAGAAACCGACCAGCAGCAGAGCTAGAACCCACCAGCCTGCTATGAACGTCGGGCGATCACGTATCGCCTCTTTAGGATGATGCAACTGAGCAAGTTCGTAAGTCTTGGGCAATTCCTTGCGGAAGAACCACATCAGCATCACCAGCGTAGCCGCAACGCTGACCAGATTCACCGGCACCATGACGGATGCGTATTCGCTGAACCCAATCTTGAAGTAATCCGCAGAGACAATGTTGACCAGATTCGAAACTACCAGAGGCAAACTCGCGGTATCAGCGATAAAACCGGCCGCCATGACGAATGCGAGGGTGGCAGCGGGCGAAAAGCGCAATGCAAATAGCATTGCGATCACGATGGGCGTGAGAATCAATGCCGCACCATCATTAGCAAATAATGCTGATACCGCAGCACCCAGTAGGATGATGAAAGCAAATAGCTTACGAGTGCTGCCTCCGCCCCAGCGTGCGACATGCAATGCTGCCCATTCGAAAAAGCCGGCTTCATCGAGCAGAAGACTGATGATAATCACCGCGATGAACGTTGCGGTGGCATTCCAAACGATGTGCCACACCTCGGGGATATCCCCAAGAGTGACCACTCCAGTCAAGAGCGCGAGTACAGCGCCAAAGGTTGCACTCCAGCCAACACCCAGCCCTTTGGGCTGCCAGATCACCAGGACGATGGTGGCAATAAAGATCAGTACGGCAATCAACATTTCAATCACTCGATTTGGAAGCAGATCAGCCACATACGAGCTGGTTGATAGGACGAGCATTCATGTCGCTTAGCCGTTTGGCTTCGGTATCTAGCCAATCCTGATTCGCATCCACGACGTCCTTCAGAATTGCACTCACCCAACTAGGAAGGCCGGGATTCAGGCGGTAGTAAACCCACTGGCCTTGACGACGATCCATCAGCAGTCCCGCTGAACGAAGCAGCGCCAAGTGGCGAGAAATCTTGGGCTGGCTCTGGTCGAGCGCAGCGGTAAGCTCGCATACGCACAGCTCTCCTTCGCTCACGATGAGCAGTGTGATTTTGGTTCGAGTGTCATCTGCCAAGCACTTGAATAGTGCCGTGGGATTCATGGGCTCTGTCATAGATCCTCCAAGTGTTTTGTCTTGACCAAGACGAAGAGCTTAATGCGCTCATGGATGTCATGAAGTGTGTGGCGAAACGCGTCGGGATGATCGCTGGTGACCGGATCTGCGAAATCCCAAGTGATGACTTCGCCAGCGACGGGCATCCATGCACATTCCCGTGCGGACTTGTCACACAGCGTGATGACGTAATCGAATTTTTCGTCGCGAAGCTCATCAATGGATTTGCTATGCAGTCCGGATGCATCTACGTCGACATTGGCCAGAGCAGCTACAGTACGCGGGTCGACGCTGGTTGGCTCCAAGCCCGCACTGTAAGCGGCAAAACGCGGATCTGTGTGCCGAAGCAATGCTTCTGCTAAATGGGAGCGGGCAGAGTTGGCAACGCAGATGAAAAGCACTTTGATTGGGGCAGACATGGCAACCTCGACACATACGTTGAATCGAATATATGATTTATCGCATATTCGGTAAAGCGTATATTTTTGCGTCGCCGGTCACCAGCGGGTAAGGGCAGCGCTCGTCAGATCGTCGGACGACTTTTCGTCGGAAGACGAGCTGATCACAACGCAAATCAGCTGTAACCAGTACAGCAAGTTCAACAGCAGCATTGGGCCGAATTTTCCAACACTAAGAGGTACCAGGATTGGGCCACAAAGCTCACTTGCTGAATTCTTTTTTGGCTGTTGGGCACAACATGCTAGTGCGACAGATTTCCTGTCGTCAACCAGCGCAGGCTTGTTGACGGTCAGCATCCCCAAGATTATTGTTGCAGCTAACAACGAATTTGTGACGATTATGCCGAAGCGGAAAAAAGACCAGTTGTCCCAGGATGCCGAGGATCTGTACGAGGCGTTGAATCAGCTCGTCCGTGTCTACCAGTTTCGAGATAGAGATCGGATTTGCTGCTACGACGTTTCAGTCACCCAGTGCTACGCGGTCGAAACGCTGGTCAAGAAAGGAGCCATGCGGCTTCAGGTCTTGGCTGAAGAGATGTTTTTAGACAAAAGCACGGCAAGCCGCGTAATCGATGCGCTCGAACGCAAGGGGTATGTGTCACGCGCTGAGGATAACGAAGACCGCCGTGCCGTGAAGATCCAGGCCACGGACGCGGGCAGGGAACTCTACGAAAAAATCAGGGGCGATCTCATTGCCGAAGAGATAACAATGATCGAGAACCTTTCAGCCGAAGCCAGGCAAGGAGCATTAACCTTGCTCAGGCAGATTACACGAGCTACCGAAAAACGCTGCGGCCTCACAAATGAGCGTGGCTCAGATCCAACGCAAGCCTATTGAATCTCCATTTTTTGATTCAAATGTTGTTACTACCAACATAATGGAACCCGATCATGCGTATCCGTCCTGCTGAGCCAGTTGATGCAACCTCGATAGCCACTATTTATAACCAAGGGATTGCGGAACGAAGTTCCACGTTCGAGACCACTCCGCGTAACCCTGATGACATGCTAGAGCGACTTGAGGCTCATGATCGTTATCCCGTTCTGGTGATGCTTGATGAGCACGATAAGGTCATCGGATGGGCGAGCCTTAGTGACTACCGCAATCGCGCGTGCTATGACGGCATCGCTGACTTTTCGATTTACATGAGCCGTGAGGTGCGAGGCCAGGGGCTGGGTAAGAATCTCCTTCAGGCGCTGCTTAAAGAGGCAGAAGCTCGCGGATTTTGGAAAGTCCTTTCTCGCGTGTTCACCTCTAACCGCGCCAGTCTCGCCCTGTGCGAAGCTTGCGGATTCCGCCAAGTCGGGGTTTACGAGAAACATGCATGCCTTGACGGTCGTTGGATCGACTGCGCAATTGTCGAGCGACTCATTCCTACGAATCAAATGCCGTGGCTAACACCAATGGCTGCAACCAAGACTGAATCAAATGGATTAAGCGGCTGTTAGGGTTCTCTATCACACTTAAAACCTTGTCAGTCAGGCTACGTACAGCGAAACAATCAATCACGACCTAACTGGTCAAGTCGAATGCAAATATGTGGTCAAGTCTATGTAATTACGCAGCCCACTGGAGTGGATTGCGCTAGCGACGTAATTCCCCTGCTCATGCTTGAATCGACGTTGAGATAGATACCGATGTCTGCGGACATTGAATACGCGAAATCGACGTATGCGGTATAAGCCCGTGTCTGCGGAAGTCGCTGATATCGTTGCACGTCCAATGCCCGATCAATACGCAATAGGCGTCGGTATTAATAGTGACATCCAACGCGCAGCAATAAGCCTCAGAAATCACCGGATCCAGAGCAACTGCGCCACGCCATAAAAATATCTACTGGAGCTTTGAATTGGACGCGATCATCTCCATGTATGCATTGCCACCCATGGGAATATCATAACCTGGTGGCCCTTCCCATTGCCGCGAGACACCGGTATTTCTAAGCATAACGTCAACCTTAATGCCGTCCTTAACCATGCTGTCTAAATCCCACTCGAAGTGATTTATGAGAGCCTGGCAGGCCACATGAGGCACTGTTGTCAATAATCTCAAGCTGGAGTTGTTTGGGGGTAACTTAAGCCTCGCGATCTCCGACATCGTCCATATAAATCTCCGTAACCTAAAATGCCAAAGAGACTCAAGATGAAGTTCAAGTTGAGCTGACAGCAATGGGAAAGACTTACGAGTCGCACGCTCCCTACTTACTTTTCGCGGCAAAATTGCAAGCATGTTACTGATATTTACTCGCACCTGTTTTTGGGTGATGCGGTACAAGTTCTCAACGCCCTCTATAAGAATAGTTGCGTATTTTTCGTCCTCATCGTTTACCACCGGCTCGACACTACTCTTCTGCATTAAGTTCCCTGTAATTTTACTCAACAACCAGTCCTTATCGTTTTCGTTGAGCCAACGGGTTACTTGATAAGCACTTACCCAAAGATAGTCCATACCAATGCCTGGCTTCACTTCAAGTAGCATTGAGATTTTTTCTCGATAAGCCTTTTTCTTATGTTCTGGCAAAGTTTTCTCTTTAAGACGGACCGTCGGGTTTGCCGAGCTAGCAAGTAGAGACTCTTCTGCCAAGCATTTCTCAAACTTTTCTGCACATCCAAAAAGATGGAGAGATATTAAAAGATGCCTTGCCAACGGCATATCAATTTGACCTCTTGTTGTCGATAGCCTAATCCATTGACTTCGAATTCCAGCTGCGTATGCCAAATCAATTTTCGAAATAATTTCATCGCTGAACTTATCACGAATACTGCTAAATAATTTAGCTGTGCCAATTAGGTTCCCATGAACAAACCCTTGCTTCTTTGCTTGACGCCGATAACAAGCAGCCAAAACCGTATAATCTATCGATGGCAGATTGCGTTGCAGAATATCATTTACAAAAACTGCAAACTCGCGCTCTTCATTTGAGGCGGGTGAGCGGTTCGCAGGTTTAACAGCGTTCCACCCGCAAGCACAATCATCGGTCAACCCCGGTAACAATCGGTTTTTACGATAGAAAGGGTGAGAGCAATTAGGGCAAGATTGAAGAAGTTCTTCACCGTGTCGCCAGCACGCTGTAACGCCCGGTACATGATGAGCTCGGTGCCAATATGCGTAGCCACACTCTATGAGGTCGGCCTGCACACAGGCCAAGCAAATTTTAGCTCTGCTATTCCTCGTACCTTCTCTCCTAGGCACTCGAGCGACATCAGATAAAACCTTGTCTAATTCCCTAGAGGGTTCTTTTGATAGTCCTATAAAAGGTTTGTAGGCTGGGAACGTAGTGTTAATCTCAAGCAACTCAGCCAAGTTGCTTTCTTTAACTCCCGGCAATCGAGAAGCAAGGTTTTCTAATTGCTTTGGTATGATAGATAGTTGGAATGGTGCAACGCCAAAAAGATCACGAAAAGTTTCTGCCTCGGTTTTGTTTCCGGACAAAAAATGGTATCTCGTAATACGAGATAATAGTGTCTCGTCTGGCATTGACATTGGAAAAAACAGAATACTGGACATGAGTAGCCGACTTTCTAGCGTGGGTTCTGGTAGGACGCGAGTCCTGTGGATGGTGTTCTTTTATCACATACCACCGTGTACCCGGGTAAGGATTTTTGAAGATGAACGCCATACAGTAGCGAACAGCCAGCAACTATTTTATAAGAAAACAGCCGTTTTCACGCCATAGTCAAAATGCGATACACCACACATATAAATACGTTAACTGCACGCCTCGTCAAAATTCACACATCGAATCTACGTACAGCTCAAATATGGAGGCTTGTGTCGACGGCGTTACAGAGCAATATTCATACGCGGATCAGGGTGCATTCACTCATATTTGGAATTTTCTGAGACACGCTGTTCGATACAGCGCTGATTGAGTAATTGGTTTGCCGTCAAGTTTTAGCTTCCACTCGGCCCAGCTCAGGCGCCGCCGATGGAATGCATCAAGGGTTTCGCATTCGGCTGCCAGTGCAGCCGCACAGTGCGGCAGCTTGTTGAGCTGCTTTTCAAACCTAGATAACACATGAAGCTCTCTGCCTATTTTTGTCCGTGAGATACGGACAGGTTTACCTGGAAGCGCTCGTAACATTTCAGCGCATTGAACCACTTCGTTGGCAAGGTTGAGGTCGAGGTCTTTGAATCTATCTGCCTGCTGTCCGCGCGGTCTGTGGGCTTTACCTGGCTCTTGTGTACGCTCGGACAGCCATTGCCGATCGTTTCGATGAAGCCACACATAATCTCGACACTCATGAGCTAGGCGAGCTCTGTAATCCCCCTCAAATCGATTCCTCCTATCACCCAGCTGTTTCGAAAGCCTCGCCTCTTTCCATCGGTCAGGTCCATCCGAAATCGCGCGTATCATTCGGTAGACGCATGTAACCGAGTTCCTTGTTACTGACGCCATGGTCTTCGCGTCAGCCCCCGAGAGCGCCAGCCTCCAGATCGTTTCAGATGCCTCACTCATATACTCATTGGTGCTTGAGCGATCGGTTGGAGATCCGTTGGCAGCTCGTCCACCAGGCGTTTCGGTATTGGCTGTTCGATTAAGCGACTCGGTAATAGGCCCGTTCTGCCGCAGTATCCTTTCCATGTCGACCTTCAGCGCGCAGGCCAGCAGGATGAATTTCAGCGGATGATGGGTGCCCCTCGGCTTACGCAAAAGCTTCACAACCCAGGCCGCCGGTATATACGCAGACGATTTGCTCAGTATCGAGTACTCCCCTGAGGATGGGAGAACCTCAAAGAACGCAGACATGTGCCGCGCCAATCTACCTAAGTGCAGCCGACCAGTGTCGGAAGCCATTTCCAAGGTGGTAGCACCATCCAAAAACACTGAGCGAATCGCATCAGGACATAAAGGAGGAACATCGATCTCAAGCACCTGCATCGAACGATGTGCTATTTCGTGAAGAGCACTTTGTAGATTTTGAGGGATGTCTAACGGAATGGAGTGAGACTGAACGTCCTCATCGTCCGGTAAATGCATTCTTCGAGAGTTTCTGCTCAACCAGCGGTAATCAAGGAACCTCAACGGGGTTCCATGGTGGGGACAGATCAAAACGCCTGGAAGCTGATGCACACGGTGCCAGTACGCTGCTCCCACACAGGCCATGTCCTGTTGGACACAGTCGAAGCAAAATCGCACTCTCGAAGCAAACTCGAGTCGGCTCGCGATTAACCCCAACCTTAGCATTAACCCCTTGCCGTTTCCCGCCATCAAGATATTGGCGTCGTCCACCTGTTGCGGGGTCAAAAAAGGTTCGTAGTAGGGCAGTTGCGTATGGCGCTTTATAACAGCGGCTAGCGATAAGCCTGTATCACACGGCAGCGCCTCGACAAGCTCAGCTAATCGACATGGAAAAGCAACGTTCTGCGAAAAGCATTTCGCGGACTGCGCTCCATCGAAAACTGCTGCGCAACTGCGTACGCCACAGAGCCGGGCGTATCTTGAGAGAACGCTGTGAAGCGTCTCATCGTGGAAAACGGCCGGAAAGAAATGGAATTTGAGCCCCATTTCGTCACCCTTAATTCACCCCTTCCGATACAACGGAGAAAACTCAAAGAGATCACTGCTTATCCAACCGGCGCTCTTCAACGCCTCAATGGAGTCTTCACTTTCACTTAGCGCCTGTGCCTCTGAGGTCTCAACCGCCACCGCCGCAGGTGACTGCGATTTGACTTGGTTAACGGCCGCCACATTAGGTTTGGTAGCACTATTGTCGCTGCGACTGATGACACTGCGCAGCAATGCCAGTCGCTCCGGCCGAGCCACACCATCGAACGCCATCATGTCGCTTAGTTGGTCTTCAATCGGAAGCAAATCATCGAACTGCCGCATCCGTTTCGGATCTCGGCTTCGCAGAGCGGACAAAGCTGGCTTCAATATCTGCATCTTGGTGTTGCTCACCAACGCAATTGTCTCGGCGGTAACGCATTCCGAACCACTCTGGATCGCATACCTTTGACTGAGCACCAAAAGCTTCACCAAAAAGTCGGTGACCCCTTGTGTATGCTCATACAGCGCATCAAACACATCCTCTGTCAGTTCGACCGGCTGCTGGTACCACTGATAGCTCCAGAGGTTTTCAACAAGCATGCGCCACTCGTCATCGTCCTTCTCAAAACGTTTAAATTCGAGTACCCCGACGCCGCAGCAACGCCTTGCGTTGCGCATGACGTCCGAAAATAGGCTGATCATCGAATTTGTCCCGATGAACACCACAGGAATGCCGATGTTGTTCACTAGATGGAGGAAGAAATTCAGCATGTTGTCCTTGCCCCCAGTTTTTGCAAGGTGCAGGTTCTGAAGTTCGTCGATCAGCAAAGCTCCGATGAAAAATGTACTCGCAACCTGTTCCATTTGTTGCAACGAGTCATTGATGTTCCGAGCCCGATACCGCTTGTAGTAATCCTCATCACCTAAAGCTCGCCCGACCGCATAGAAAAATTGCTGACAGAAGCCTGCCAGCGACCCATCTCGGGGACAGTCAAGCTTGAGCCAGGTGATCTGGGTATGAACGAACTGCTTTCCTTCATAACGCTCGTGGCGAATCGTTTGAGGGTAGAGACTCAAAATGGCTTCGAGTGCGGTGGACTTTCCAATGCCACTAAGGCCAACCAGACTGAACGTTTCGGCAGTGGACTTGAATCCATCGTGGTAGCGCTGTGCGCCCGAAAGTGAGTGAAGATGTCTGACAGTGTCTGGAGAGGTCGGGTTGCGTCCGACGTACCCACGTCGTACCAGCAATGAAAATACGGACTCCAGATCCATGTGGACCAACAAAGGCTGGACCACCGTTCTCAACCGGTCGATGCAGTGAACCCGAGTCGATCGGTCGAGGGTCAGCTCTTCTGGATCAACAGGACGGGGGAAGTTCGAGATTAGTTGCATTGCCACCTCTTCTGAGAAGATCGGTGGCAGCGCTTCGATGAGTGGATTTCCCGCGTAGTCCGCTATCGCCTGCTTCGTGTAGCTTGCGAAAACTTGGGCGCCTTTCATGAGTTTTGTCCTGGGCGGAGGCGTTTGAGCATATCGATAACCTGAGCGCTGCGAGGGCCGGCAAAGTTTTCTGAGCGATCTTGGGAGATCTCTGTCTTGAGCACAGGCGATTCAATCCTCACACCCTCTGGCACATGGGCGGTCTCACGCTCCTTGAGGCGCTCAACGGCGCGATTCTCACGAATATTTCCAATCATCTCAGCTTTGGTCGCAGGCGCTGGCTCATCATTTCGCTCAGCGATCGCACCGCTGACGACTTGATTAACTTCCTCCAGCAGCGAAATCCGACTCTCCAACTCAGCGCGTTTATGAGTCGGTGGAGTCTGGCGGTAAGCTTCGAGCAGATCGAAAATCTCATCGGATCGATAACCTGCATACTTGCTATCAGACTTACGCAAATCGCAACGGATGAACTGTTTGTTGTCTCCCCGAATCCAAATATGTGCTGAGGAATTTGGGTCATACCAACACTCTATCGACCAAACCCCGCGGCTACGGGCCTTCGCAAACCAGTTGTTCTCGATCGCTACATCACAGACATAGTGCATCCCTCGGAATAGCACACCACCCTTTTGCACCGTCGCTTGCTCGCGCGGAAGCAAATGGAGATAGACCAGCTCGTCGGGATGATTGTTTGGTTCGACATGACCATTTTCTAATGCCCAAGTCCAGATACCTGACGGCGTCGGATCGACACCGTCGTTCATCATCTCTTGAGTGAGCCTGTCGGGCTGCCTGTTGAAGCGGTTATAGTGAAGGACACACTGGATGATAATCTTGGTGAACTCTTTAATGCTCAGCGTTGCATCGAGTCGGTAATCTCGCTCGCCACGTTCCTTCTCCCTAGCAGCTACACCACCAGGAAGCCACCTGATGCCTGTCAGGTTGTTCAGGATACCGAACCGGCTCTCAACCATCGACTTCCAGTCAGGGCGGTAAGGCGGAGCGATTCCCAGCTCGATATTCAGGCCAGTGGCAAGACCCTCAGCTGCTTTCCCCAACATCTCGCCTCGATCAGCGTAGATGTGATGTGGGAGGTGATGACAGGCCCATTCCTCTGAATCGATTGTGACCCCATTGGTAGCGCAAAACTCAACCTTCGAAGTGAAAGCGTTGAAAAGCGCTTGCCTGGCTCCGTTCCAACTCGGGCCCTCTAATCCGATGTAGAGACCGACGATCATGCCGGAAAAGCTATCAATGACGACGTACACAACCGGCCGTCCAATGAGCATTCGCCTGGAGTATCCGTTCACGAGATAAATGTCCGCAATGGTGGCATCGATCTCAAACTGATGGCAGGGGCCACGAAGCCAGTCACGGACGGTTCCAGAAAGGGGGCGGCAATCTTTTAGCCACTTACGCATTCCCTTACGGCCACGTTCAGTTTCAACCTCGTCGAAATATTGCTTTCCCCAATAATCGAACTGTCTAAAGGAAGGAATTTCCGATTCGGGTAGCAAACGACCGCCTGATTCTGGATTTTTCGACAGGTCTTTCGCGGTATAGAACCTCCTGAGCATCTCAACATAGGCGTTGGTTATCGTAGAAGTCTTATCCCCGACAAATAACGAGTAGCCGATACGGATACAGCGCTTATCCACGGCATCGATAACCTTGGTCGGTGAAACGGCAATACCTTGATACCTTGGCTTCCTACCTGGGGGCTTTGCGGGATCATACTTGCGCTCAGGAACTCCGACGCTCGCATAGTTTTTCAAGAGCGCATTTCGAACTTGGCCATTGATCCAGTAACGGTACAGAAGTCGATAGATGCTCTTGCGCTGTATACCGAGCTCAACAGCTCTAGCGCCGACCATTTGACCCATCTCACCAGGAGCGAATATCTGACCTGGATAATCTGAGTCGATCAGGGGTGCGATGATGTTCCACTTTTCATCCCTTTCCCGCTTCTTTTTCTCATCCAAGTCATCCTCTAACACTAAGAGAAACTCAGGCGTAACGACCTTGGCTAGCTTCGTATCACCTGCAATGACGGATCCGCGAAGCTCCTCCAGGCCTAAACCAATCGGTTGGCGGGGCGGATCCGTTAATTGGATCAAAACGACCGCATCGTATCGCTCATTGAGGTACAAGACCCTAACGAAGCCCGGCACGACGGAAAACTCAGTAAGCGGTTCGAAACAATCATTGACTTGGACTTTCATGATAGGCCCTCCGCCGTCAGTGAAATTTTCATTGGTTTCTCAATGATTTCAAATGTTGATAGTGGTGCAGTCATTTGAATGGGAGTACCAACCAAATCTACCTTGATCGACTTAGCCCATATCAGGTGATGATATAAAGCCCGAGAGTCTTGATAGGAGATAAATAAACGTGCGGCAATCTTTCGCAGAGATTCAGCAGTACTCCACGGGTAGGGACGACAGCTCGCTAAGTGCCCCAGAAAATCTGTGTGTAATGATGGCTCTGCCAAGGCGCGCGGCAGTTGAGCGAACTTCCTGAGTAAGCCTAAATTCTTGATCAAATCGGGGCTGAACATTTCTTCAGTGACAATAGCCCAGTCAACGTGTTGGCCAGCCCAGAATCGCTTTTCGATCTCAAATTTTTCCAACGTTCTCCTGGCTTGTTTGCCTTCGAGGTCGCCGCGGTATTTGATTGTTCTGGCTACAGACTTAAAGCTGCCGTCGGGCTTTTTTATCGTTAATAAAAAATCCGTGGTCATAACGTAAGGAAGCACTGTCTTCGGATACTTTGGGTATCGCACTCCCATAGAGCTCGCGATTGCTTGAGCACTTTCTCGCGGTAGCAATGGATACTGCTCGCGTATATCCACAACATTTTCCGAAAATTCACATACCAAAAAATAGGCGCGTTCTAGGTCAGAAAAGAGGTGGTGGAGACGATCGATCTTCACACCTTGGATCTTGTGGGAGCGTCCTCTGGAGGGCACATCTTGGACGCGCAGCCACGGCAGATAACTGGCACCAGCTCCGCTACCGAATCCATTCGAAATATGCCGCTGAATATCTGTCTCAGACGAAAACCTACGACCGCGCAATGCTACCTCCTTCGTCCGCCGGGACCGCCTCTCCTCGCCCTGAAAAATAGTTATAGGAAAAAATCGCCCACCACCTGTTCATGGTACAGCCCTCTTTAGCCTACTCCCGGAGCGGAACGAAGCGGAGAATCTAGACCGATGGCTCAGCCCAAAAATGGAAACCCCCGTAGATACGGGGGTTTCGGCCTTGTGTCAATCTATGTTGTGTCGTGTCAATCTTTATTGTTTTGTGTCAATCTTTATTGTTAGAAACCAGGTTGGGCCTCCAGGGTAAAGCGGATTACTCCACCGTCACCGACTTCGCCAGGTTACGTGGCTGGTCAACGTCGGTGCCCTTGAGCACCGCGACGTAGTACGACAGCAGTTGCAGCGGGATGGTGTAGAGGATCGGCGACAGGGTGTCGTGGATATGCGGCATGTTGATGACGTGGGTGCCTTCGCCGTTGGTCATGCCGGCTTTTTCGTCGGCGAAGACGATCAATTGGCCGCCACGGGCGCGGACTTCCTGCAGGTTGGACTTGAGCTTCTCCAGCAGTTCGTTGTTTGGCGCCACGGTGACCACCGGCATGTCGTCGTCCACCAGCGCCAATGGGCCGTGTTTCAACTCGCCGGCCGGATAAGCTTCGGCGTGGATATAGGAGATTTCCTTGAGCTTCAGGGAGCCTTCCATCGCTACCGGGTACTGGGCGCCACGACCCAGGAACAGGGTGTGATTCTTGTCGGCAAACAGCTCGGCAACTTTTTCTACCGTGCTGTCCATGGCCAGGGCTTCGCCCAGGCGCGTCGGCAGGCGGCGCAGTTCTTCTACCAGGGTGGCTTCGACACCGGCGGCCAATGTGCCACGTACCTGACCCAGGGACAGGGTCAGCAGCAGCAGGCCCACCAGTTGGGTGGTGAACGCCTTGGTGGAGGCGACGCCGATTTCGCGACCGGCTTGGGTCAGCAGGGTCAGGTCGGACTCACGCACCAGGGAGCTGATGCTGACGTTGCAAATCGCCAGGCTGGCGAGGAAGCCCAGTTCCTTGGCGTTACGCAGGGCAGCCAGGGTATCGGCGGTTTCACCGGACTGGGAGATGGTCACGAACAGGCTGTCGGGCTGCACCACCACCTTGCGGTAGCGGAACTCGCTGGCGACTTCGACCTGGCAAGGGATGCCGGCCAGTTCTTCCAACCAGTAACGCGCAACCATACCGGCGTGGTAGCTGGTGCCGCAGGCGACGATCTGGACATTGCGTACTTTGGCAAACAGCTCGGCGGCCTGCGGGCCAAAGGCGTTGACCAGCACTTGCTTGTCGCCCAGGCGACCTTCCAGGGTGCGTTGCACCACGGCGGGCTGCTCGTGGATTTCCTTGAGCATGAAGTGGCGGAACTCGCCTTTGTCGGCGGCTTCGGCACCATCGCGGTATTGCACGGCTTCGCGCTCGACGGATTGACCGTTGACGTCCCAGATCTGCACGCTTTCACGGCGGATGTCGGCAATATCGCCTTCTTCCAGGTACATGAAACGGTCGGTGACCTGGCGCAGGGCCAGTTGGTCGGAGGCGAGGAAGTTCTCGCCCAGGCCCAGGCCGATCACCAGCGGGCTGCCGCTGCGGGCGGCGACCAGGCGGTCGGGCTGGCTGGCACTGATCACCGCCAGGCCGTAGGCGCCGTGCAGCTCCTTGACGGTGGCCTTGAGGGCGACAGTCAGGTCACCGAGATCCTTGAGCTTGTGGTTCAGCAGGTGGGCAATGACTTCGGTGTCGGTGTCCGAGGTGAACACGTAGCCCAGGCCCTTGAGTTGTTCGCGCAGCACTTCGTGGTTTTCGATGATGCCGTTATGCACCACCGCCAGGTCACCGGAGAAATGCGGGTGGGCGTTGCGTTCGCACGGCGCACCGTGGGTAGCCCAACGGGTGTGGGCAATGCCCAGGCGGCCGACCAGCGGCTCACCGAGCAACGCCTGCTCCAGCTCGCTGACCTTGCCTGGGCGACGCATGCGTTCGAGCTTGCCGGCGTTGGTGAAAACAGCTACACCGGCGCTGTCATAGCCACGGTATTCCAGGCGCTTGAGGCCTTCGAGCAAGATGGCGGTGACGTTGCGTTCAGCGACTGCGCCTACAATTCCACACATGGTGTTTCTCCTAGATGATTGCCGCGCATATCAGCGTAATGCCGCGGGCTTGGATCTGGTCGCGGGCCTCGAGCGGCAGGCGATCATCGGTAATAAGGGTATGGACGCTGCTCCAGGGCAGTTCCAGGTTGGGAATCTTGCGGCCGATCTTGTCGGATTCGACCATCACCACCACTTCCCGGGCGACTTCGGCCATCACGCGGCTCAGGCCCAGCAATTCATTAAAGGTGGTGGTACCGCGCTGCAGATCGATGCCGTCGGCACCGATGAACAGTTGATCAAAGTCGTAGGACCGCAACACCTGCTCGGCGACTTGCCCCTGGAACGAGTCCGAATGGGGGTCCCAGGTGCCGCCGGTCATCAACAGCACCGGCTCGTGTTCCAGTTCGCTCAAGGCGCTGGCCACGTGCAGGGAGTTGGTCATCACCACCAGGCCGGGCTGATGGCCCAGTTCGGGGATCATGGCGGCGGTGGTGCTGCCGCTGTCGATGATGATGCGGGCGTGTTCGCGCAGACGCATCACGGCGGCACGGGCGATAGCGCGCTTGTAGGCCGAGATGGGCTGGGCCGGATCACCGACCAGTTCCTGGGGCATGGTGATTGCGCCGCCGTAGCGACGCAGCAACAGGCCGTTGCTTTCGAGGGCGGCCAGGTCCTTGCGGATGGTCACTTCCGAGGTTTCGAAACGCTTGGCCAGTTCGTCCACGCTGACTTCGCCCTGTTCATTGAGCAACGTCAGGATGTTGTGGCGTCGTTGGGGTGTATTTCGTTTCGACATGGTAATGATAAGTTTCGTTTCGAAAGATAACGAAGGTAATCAAAACCTATTGGCAAGATATCGTCAAGCGTCGGGAACAGATTTTTCGAACAACACACGACAAATGTGGGAGGGGGCTTGCCCCGATTGCGGTAGATCAGTCGACTAAAACATCGACTGAAAATCCGCCATCGGAGGCAAGCCCCCTCCCACATTTGGATAGCACTGCTGATGAGGCTGTGGATAACTCAGGTCTTTTTGATTTTGACCGGACGCTTCCATCCGTCAATGTTGCGTTGGCGGGCGCGGGCTACGGCCAGTTGGGACTTATCCACATCCTGATTGATGGTGGAACCGGCAGCGGTGTTCGAGCCATCTCCGATGGTTACAGGTGCAACCAACGAATTATTGGAGCCTATAAACACATCCTCACCAATAGTCGTCTGATACTTGTTGGCACCGTCGTAGTTGCAGGTGATGGTGCCAGCGCCGATGTTGGTCCGCGCACCGATCACCGCATCGCCCAGGTACGTTAAGTGGCCGGCCTTGGCGCCTTCGCCCAGATGGGCATTTTTCAATTCGACAAAGTTACCCACATGGGCCTTGGCTCCCAACACGCTGCCCGGACGCAACCGTGCAAACGGACCCGCATCACTGCCCTCGCCCATCACGGCACCGTCGATATGACTATTGGCCTTGATCACCACGCCTTTGCGCAGGGTGCTGTCCTTGATCACGCAGTTCGGGCCGATCACCACGTCGTCTTCGATGATCACGCGGCCTTCGAGGATGACGTTGATATCGATCAGCACGTCGCGGCCCACGGTGACTTCACCACGTACATCAAAACGCGCCGGGTCGCGCAGGGTCACGCCCTGGGCCATCAGGCGGCGGCCTTCACGCAGTTGGTAGTGACGTTCGAGCTCTGCAAGCTGCTTGCGGTCGTTGGCGCCTTGCACTTCCATAGGGTCGTGGGGCTGCTCGGTGGCGACCAGCAGGCCATCGCTGACAGCCATTTCGATCACGTCAGTGAGGTAGTACTCGCCCTGGGCGTTGTTGTTGGACAAACGGCTCATCCAATCCGCAAGCTTATTGGCAGGGACCGCAAGAATACCGGTGTTGCCTTCGGTAATGGCGCGCTGGGCTTCGCTGGCGTCCTTGTGCTCGACGATGGCCGCGACCTTCCCGTCAGTGTTACGCACGATGCGCCCGTAGCCGGTAGGGTCATCCAGCTCTACGGTGAGCAGGCCCATCTGGCCAGGTACTACATGCTTGAGCAGGCGTTGCAGGGTTTCGACTTCGATCAGCGGCACATCGCCGTAGAGGATCAGCACGGTGTCGGCTGTGATGAACGGCACGGCTTGGGCGGTGGCGTGACCGGTCCCCAGTTGCTTGTCTTGCAGAACGAAATTCAGGTCATCCGCGGCCAGGCGCTCACGCACCACATCAGCACCATGGCCGATCACCACGTGGATACGTTGTGGGTCCAACTGCCGGGCACTGTGGATAACATGCCCGAGCATGGAGTTACCCGCGACGGGGTGCAGCACCTTGGGCAATGCCGAACGCATGCGGGTGCCCTGGCCTGCGGCGAGAATGACGATTTCAAGAGACATGAATGGCTACCAATCCTGGGCGGTCCGGCTTCAGACCAGAGAAGTGTTTTGCTAAAAAAGAAAAAGGGTAGCCGAGGCTACCCTTTTTAATCAATCGCGCATGAAGCATGACGGCGTGGCCGCTTACTTCTTGCGGATCTGCTGGAGCGTGCGCAGCTGAGCTGCAGCCTCGGCCAGACGTACAGCAGCAGCGCTGTAGTCGAAGTCCGCACCTTTCTCGTGCAGGGCCTTCTCGGCAGCCTTGACGGCTTCCTGAGCAGAAGCTTCGTCCAGGTCGCCAGCACGTTGCACGGTGTCGGCAAGTACCTTGACCATGTTCGGCTGAACCTCGAGGAAACCACCGGAGATGTAGAACACCTCCTTTTCCCCGCCTTGCTTGGTCAGCGTAATCGGACCTGGCTTCAAACTGGTGATCAATGGCGCGTGGCCCATGGCAATACCCAGGTCACCGAGTTCGCCGTGTGCAATCACCATTTCTACCAGACCGGAGAAGATTTCCCCTTCCGCGCTGACGATATCGCAATGGACTGTCATAGCCATCTGATTGCCTCAACCTGATGAGCGCCCGTTGCCGGGCGCCGGGATTACAGTTTCTTGGCTTTCTCGATCGCTTCTTCGATGCCGCCGACCATGTAGAACGCTTGTTCTGGCAGGTGGTCGTAGTCACCGTTGAGGATGCCTTTGAAGCCAGCAATGGTGTCTTTCAGGGAAACGTATTTACCCGAGGCACCGGTGAAGACTTCAGCCACGAAGAACGGCTGCGACAAGAAGCGCTGGATCTTACGAGCGCGGGATACCAACTGCTTGTCGGTTTCCGACAGTTCGTCCATACCCAGGATCGCAATGATGTCCTTCAGTTCTTTGTAACGCTGCAGCACGTACTGAACGCCGCGAGCGGTGTCGTAGTGCTCCTGGCCGATCACGTTCGGGTCCAGTTGGCGCGAAGTCGAGTCGAGTGGATCGACCGCTGGGTAGATACCCAGGGAAGCGATGTCACGGGACAGTACGACGGTGGCGTCCAAGTGGGCGAAGGTGGTCGCAGGCGACGGGTCGGTCAAGTCATCCGCAGGTACGTATACCGCTTGGATCGAGGTGATCGAACCTTCCTTGGTCGAAGTGATACGTTCTTGCAGAACGCCCATCTCTTCAGCCAGGGTCGGCTGGTAGCCTACTGCCGAAGGCATACGGCCCAGCAGTGCGGATACTTCAGTACCGGCCAAGGTGTAACGATAGATGTTGTCGACGAACAGCAGAACGTCGTTACCTTCGTCACGGAACTTCTCGGCCATGGTCAGGCCAGTCAGGGCTACGCGCAGACGGTTTCCCGGCGGCTCGTTCATCTGACCGTAAACCAGTGCCACTTTGTCCAGAACGTTGGAGTCCTTCATCTCGTGGTAGAAGTCGTTACCCTCACGAGTACGCTCACCCACACCGGCGAACACGGAATAACCGCTGTGCTCGATGGCGATGTTACGGATCAGTTCCATCATGTTTACGGTCTTGCCTACACCGGCACCACCGAACAGACCGACTTTACCGCCCTTGGCGAACGGGCAAACCAGGTCGATAACCTTGATGCCGGTTTCCAGCAGGTCGTTGCCGCCAGCTTGTTCCGCGAACGAAGGTGCTGGACGGTGAATGCCCCAGCGCTCTTCGGTGTCGATCGGGCCAGCTTCGTCAATCGGGTTGCCCAGTACGTCCATGATCCGGCCCAGGGTCGCTTTACCGACCGGTACGGAGATGGCAGCGCCAGTGTCGACAACGTCCAGACCGCGCTTCAAGCCTTCGGTGGAACCCATCGCAATGGTACGAACTACGCCGTCGCCCAGCTGCTGCTGAACTTCCAGGGTAGTTTCCGCGCCTTGTACTTTCAGCGCGTTGTAGATGCTCGGTACGCTGTCGCGTGGAAATTCCACGTCGATAACGGCGCCGATGATTTGAACGATACGTCCGCTACTCATAGCTGGATCCTCTGAATATTTGAACCGTTAAACCGCGGCAGCGCCGCCGACGATTTCCGAGATCTCTTGGGTGATCGCAGCCTGACGCGCCTTGTTGTAGATCAGCTGCAAATCGCTGATCAGATCACCGGCGTTATCGGTAGCGTTTTTCATCGCGATCATCCGCGCCGCTTGTTCAGCTGCGTTATTCTCGACCACCGCCTGGTACACCTGCGACTCCACGTAGCGCACCATCAAGCCGTCAAGCAGCTCTTTGGCGTCTGGTTCGTAGAGGTAGTCCCAGTGGTGCTTGAGTTCCTGATCCGGGGTCGCCACCAGTGGGATCAATTGCTCCACGGTTGGCTGCTGGGTCATGGTGTTGATGAACTTGTTGGATACCACGGACAGGCGGTCAATCCGGCCCTCCAGGTACGCATCCAGCATCACCTTCACACTGCCGATCAGATCATTGATCGACGGTTCTTCACCCAGGTGGCTGATAGCTGCAACGACGTTACCGCCGAAGTTACGGAAAAAGGCCGCACCCTTGCTACCAACGACACACAGATCGATCTCGACGCCGTTTTCGCGGTTTACCGCCATGTCCTTGACCAGGGCCTTGAACAGGTTGGTATTCAAACCACCGCACAAACCACGGTCACTGCTCACTACCACATAACCCACACGCTTGACTGCGCGGTCGATCATGAACGGGTGGCGGTATTCCGGGTTGGCGTTGGCCAGATGCCCAATTACCTGGCGGATACGCTCCGCATAAGGACGGCTAGCAGCCATGCGCATTTGTGCCTTGCGCATTTTGCTGACCGCCACTTTTTCCATGGCGCTGGTAATTTTTTGCGTGCTTTTGATGCTCGCAATCTTACTGCGAATCTCTTTTGCGCCTGCCATGTAACACCTATCAGGTTAGCAAGCGGGAGCCTTGCGGCTCCCGCTGCGGCTTACCAGGTTTGGGTGGCCTTGAACTTCTCGATACCGGCTTTCATGCCAGCGTCGATATCGTCATTGAAGTCACCCTTCACGTTGATCTTCGCCATCAATTCGGCGTGATCGCGGTTGAAGTAAGCAATCAGCGCTTGTTCAAAGCTGCCGACCTTGGCGATTTCAACGTCGGTCAGGAACCCACGCTCAGCGGCATACAGCGACAACGCCATGTCAGCGATCGACATTGGGGCGTATTGCTTCTGCTTCATCAGCTCGGTAACGCGCTGACCATGCTCAAGTTGCTTACGGGTCGCTTCGTCCAGGTCAGAAGCGAACTGGGCAAATGCCGCCAGTTCACGGTACTGAGCCAGAGCGGTACGGATACCACCGGAGAGCTTCTTGATGATCTTGGTCTGAGCGGCACCACCCACACGGGATACCGAAACACCGGCGTTCACTGCAGGGCGAATGCCCGAGTTGAACATGGCCGATTCCAGGAAGATCTGACCGTCGGTGATGGAAATCACGTTGGTCGGAACGAACGCGGAAACGTCGCCAGCCTGGGTTTCGATGATCGGCAATGCGGTCAGGGAACCGGTTTTGCCGGTCACTGCGCCGTTGGTGAACTTCTCTACGTATTCTTCCGAAACGCGAGATGCGCGCTCCAGCAGACGGGAGTGGAGATAGAACACGTCGCCTGGGTAAGCTTCACGGCCTGGTGGACGGCGCAACAGCAGGGAAATCTGGCGGTAAGCCACTGCTTGCTTGGACAGATCGTCATAGACGATCAGCGCGTCTTCACCGCGGTCGCGGAAGAATTCACCCATGGTGCAACCGGAGTACGGTGCCAGGAATTGCAGCGCAGGAGATTCCGAAGCACTGGCAGCCACGATGATCGTGTTGGCCAGGGCGCCGTTTTCTTCCAGCTTGCGAACCACGTTGGCGATGGTCGATTGCTTCTGACCAATGGCTACGTAGACGCAGAAAATGCCGCTGTTCTTCTGGTTGATGATCGCGTCGATCGCCAGAGCGGTTTTACCGATCTGACGGTCACCGATGATCAGCTCACGCTGGCCACGGCCGACAGGGATCATGGCATCGACAGCCTTGTAGCCAGTCTGTACAGGCTGGTCTACCGACTTACGCCAGATCACGCCTGGAGCAACTTTCTCGACCGCATCGGTCTCGGTGTTGCCCAGTGGACCTTTACCGTCAACAGGGTTACCCAGTGCGTCGACTACGCGACCCAGCAGTTCCTTACCAACCGGAACCTCCAGGATGCGGCCGGTGCACTTGGCGCTCATGCCTTCAGCCAGACTGGTGTACGCACCCAATACAACGGCACCTACGGAGTCTTGCTCCAGGTTGAGTGCCATACCGTAGACGCCGCCCGGAAACTCGATCATCTCGCCGTACATGACGTCGGCCAGACCGTGAATCCGCACGATACCGTCAGATACGCTGACGACAGTGCCTTCGTTACGGGCTTGGGAGGTCACATCGAGCTTGTCGATGCGGCCTTTGATAATTTCACTTATTTCGGAAGGATTGAGTTGCTGCATTGCTCTGCTGCCCCTTCAAACTCAAGATTTCAATGCTTCGGCAAGTTTCGCGATTTTGCCGCGAATCGAGCCATCGATAACCAGGTCGCCGGCGCGGATAACGACACCACCAATCAGGGATGCGTCCTCCGTAGCTTGCAGGCGCACTTCCCGATTGAGTCGTGCACTGAGAACCTTGGCGAGTTTGTCTTGCTGTTCTTGGTTCAATGCAAAAGCACTGGTCACTTCAACGTCTACCGATTTCTCCGCTTCGGCCTTGTACAGGTCGAACAGAGCGGCAATCTCCGGCAGTAGCGGGAGACGGTCGTTTTCGGCAACGACGTGGATGAAGTTCTGCACTTTCACATCAAACTTGTCGCCGCACACTTCAATAAAAGTGGCGGCCTTGTCTGCGCTCGTCAGGCGCGGGGCCTTGAGCACGCGCTGCATGGTGTCATCTTGCGACACTGCTGCAGCCAGGCCGAGCATGGCTGACCAAGAGGCCAGCTGCTGGTGGGCCTGGGCGTGCTCGAAGGCTGCCTTAGCATAAGGTCGGGCCAACGTGGTCAGTTCTGCCATGATCGCCCTCGCTTAAATTTCAGCAGCCAGTTTGTTAACCAGCTCCGCGTGCGCGTTTTGATCGATTGTGGCACCGAGGATCTTCTCAGCACCGCCGACCGCCAGAGCACCCAGTTGGGCACGCAGCGCGTCTTTGACGCCGTTCAGTTCCTGTTCGATCTCGGCATGAGCCGAAGCCTTCACACGGTCAGCTTCGACGCGGGCTTTTTCAACAGCCTCTTCGACGATCTGGTTGCCGCGCTTCTTGGCTTGCTCAATGATTTCAGCTGCCTGTGCTTTAGCATCGCGCAGTTGATGACCCACTTTCTCTTGGGCCAACTCCAGGTCGCGAGCTGCACGGCTGGCAGCGTCCAAACCATCAGCGATCTTCTTCTGACGTTCGTGCAAAGCCGCGATGACCGGAGGCCACACGAACTTCATGCAAAACACTACAAAAATGAAGAACGCAACGGATTGGCCAATCAGGGTTGCATTAATGTTCACGCCAACACCTCGCTCATTCGTTGTCCATCACCCCAATCAACTCGAAAATTCGAGTGATTAGCCAGCGAGTTGACCAACGAAGGGGTTCGCGAAGGTGAAGAACAGAGCGATACCAACGCCGATCATGGTTACGGCGTCGAGCAGGCCGGCAACGATGAACATTTTAACTTGCAGCATTGGGACCATTTCTGGCTGACGCGCTGCGCCTTCCAGGAATTTGCCGCCCAGCAGGCCGAAACCAATGGCAGTACCCAGGGCGCCCAGGCCGATCAACAGTGCAACAGCGATAGCGGTTAGACCAACTACAGTTTCCATCTTTCCTCCCGACTTTTACGTCGTATGGTTTAGGTTTTTTAGATTTTAAAGCGGTAAAACAAATCGTTTCATAGCCCTTTCAGGCCACCTTCCCGTTTCACCGGGAAGGACATCAGACTAGTCGAGACTGGTCTTAATGGTTCTCTTCGTGCGCCATCGACAGGTAGACGATGGTCAGCATCATGAAGATAAACGCCTGCAGGGTGATGATCAGGATGTGGAACACAGCCCACGCCCACTGCAGAACAACGCCCAGGCCGCTAAGCCAGAGCAGACCACTGCCGAACATCACAGCGATCAGAATGAATACCAGCTCGCCGGCATACATGTTGCCGAACAGTCGCAGTGCCAGGGAAATCGGCTTGGCGACCAGGGTTACGAATTCCAGCAGGAAGTTCACCGGGATCAGCAGGGCTTGAACGAAGATGTTCTTGCTGCCGAACGGGTGCAGGGTCAGTTCGCCGATGAAGCCGCCGATGCCCTTGACCTTGATGCTGTAGAAAATGATCAACGCGAACACCGACAGGGCCATGCCCAGGGTGGCGTTAGGATCCGTGGTGGAAACCGCACGGAATGGAATGTGGTGATCGCCGGAAATCAGGATGGCCAGTTGAGGAATCCAATCGACCGGTACCAGGTCGACGGCGTTCATCAGGAACACCCAGACGAAGATGGTCAGTGCCAGCGGTGCAATCACCGGGCTACGGCCATGGAAGCTGTCTTTCACGCTGCCATCGACGAATTCGACCAATACTTCAACGAAGTTCTGCAAGGCACCCGGCTGACCGGAGGTCGCCTTCTTTGCCGCCATGCGGAAAATCAGGACGAAGATCAGACCCAATGCGACCGACCAGCCCAGAGTATCCAGGTGGAAAGCCCAAAAGCCCATTTCCTTGGCTTCTGCTGCGGTGTGGGCGAAGCCCCAGCCGCCGTTGGGAAGCTGACCAAAGGTCAGGTTCTGCAAGTGGTGCTGGATATAGCCCGAAGCGGTTGTTTCTGCCATGGTTGCCTCAAACGCCCTAAGGTTTCGAAAGTCTTGTTTTCATTAGCAGGGGAGCGAACCAGCTGACCAGTTGGGTCAACACGAAGACGCCGAATACAGCCAGCGGCGCCAATGGCTTCACACCTGCAAAGGTCAGTGCAAACAGCACTGCCGTCAAAATCAGTTTCCCCGCCTCGCCGGCATAAAAAGACCGGACGATGGCCTGGGCTGCTCGGGCGCCGGAAAACCGAAAGGCCCTGTGAGCAAAATACATATTGGGCAGCAAGGCTATCAGGCCTCCGCAGAGTCCTGAATACCCGGCTACGACTCCATGCCAGTACCAAAGCGCCAATGCGGCGATCAGCACCATGACAAATTGAGCCAATAAAACCGGGAAAACGGCCAAGCGATGGAACGGCAACGTGTTTGGCGTGCGGGTTTCCATCACTCTTGCTCCTCAATGGTCGGCTGCCGGAAATCAATAACTTGGCATAATTTGTGCCGACAAAATGCGCGCAGAGTATAGGGGCGGTTCTGCCCCTATTCAACTGCCGGGTAGTGATTTCCGATCACGCGCTACATAAGCAAATGTTTCAGCGAATGTGGGCAAGGACGCCCTGAAGCTCATCGAGCGAGTTATATCCGATGACCAATTGGCCTTTGCCTTTCTTGCCATGGCGAATTTGCACCGCAGAGCCCAGGCGCTCGGCCAGGCGCTGCTCGAGACGCGCGATATCCGGATCAGGTTTGGCCGTTTCGACCGGTGCAGGTTTGCCACTGAGCCACTGGCGAACCAGGGCTTCAGTCTGACGAACGGTGAGACCTCGTGCGACAACGTGTCGCGCCCCTTCAACTTGTTGATTTTCCGGTAAACCGAGCAAAGCGCGGGCATGACCCATTTCCAGATCGCCATGGGAAAGCATCGTCTTGATGACTTCCGGCAGAGCGATCAGGCGCAACAAGTTGGAGACCGTGACGCGGGATTTACCCACCGCCTCGGCCACTTGTTGCTGGGTCAGCTGGAATTCCTGCTGCAAACGCTGCAGGGCGATCGCTTCTTCGATCGGATTGAGGTCTTCTCGCTGGATGTTCTCGATCAACGCCATGGCGATGGCAGTTTCATCCGAGACATCGCGCACCATCGCCGGGATGGTTTCCTTGCCGGCCTGCTGGCTGGCGCGCCAGCGGCGCTCACCGGCAATGATTTCGAAGCGGCCACCACCAATCGGGCGTACCACGATCGGCTGCATCACGCCCTGAGCCTTGATCGAATTGGCCAGCTCTTCAAGCGCTTGGGGATCCATGTCCCGCCGTGGCTGGTATTTACCGCGTTGGATCAGGTCCAGCGGCAGGTGTTGCAGCTCACGCTCGTCGGCCTGCACCGCTTGTTCTTCAAGGGTCGTGACAGTCGGACCACTCAGGAGCGCATCCAGTCCACGTCCGAGACCTCGTTTCTTGACGGCCATGGGGATTCCTTAAGTTGGCTGGGCTGCAGCAGTGCGTGAATTGCGGCGTTGGCGACGAACCATCTCGCCGGCCAGGGCCAGGTAGGCAATCGCACCACGCGATGTTTTGTCGTATGCCAAAGCCGGCATGCCGTAGCTTGGCGCTTCGGCCAGACGGATATTGCGCGGGATCACGGTGTCGTACAGTTGCTCGCCAAAGTGTTCCTTGAGCTGCGCCGAAACATCGTTCATCAGGCTCAAGCGCGGGTCGAACATGGTCCGCAGCAAGCCTTCGATCTGCAGGTTCGGGTTCAGCAACTCGGCGATACGCTTGATGTTATCCACAAGGTCGCTCAACCCTTCCAGTGCGTAGTACTCGCACTGCATGGGGATAATTACCCCATCGGCAGCCACCAAAGCGTTGAGCGTGAGCATCGACAGCGACGGCGGACAGTCGATCAGGATGTAGTCGTAATTCTCGCGGATCGGCGCCAAGGCACTGCGCAACCGGCTTTCTTTCATCTGCATTTCCAACAGCACGACTTCCGCCGCGGTCAAATCGCGGTTGGCCGGCAGCAGTTGATAACCGCCATGCTCGGAGTAGTGCATGGCCTGGGCGAGGTCGCACTCACCAATCAGCAAGTCGTAGACCGAGTTTTCCAGGCCGTGTTTATCCACACCGCTACCCATGGTGGCGTTGCCCTGTGGATCGAGATCGATCAACAGCACCCGGCGCTTTGTCGCGACCAGGGATGCTGCGAGGTTGATGCAGGTGGTGGTTTTGCCCACGCCACCTTTCTGGTTCGCTATCGCGAATACCTTAGCCATTCTTGCTTGTGTTCCCAATCATGCCGTGCGGCGCAGTATCAGCAGATGGCGTTGGCCTTGGCAACCGGGTACGGCCAAGGCGTGTTCGCTATCGAGGTGGAAGTCTGCCGGCAATGCTAACAGCTCGTCGCTTGGATGAACGCCCTTCATTGCCAGCCAACGGGTTTCGCGGTCGCCCAGGTGGCGGGTCCAGTTGCAGAAGTTCTCCATACTGCTGAATGCCCGGGAAACAATTCCGTTGAAAGGCTGCTCAGGCGTGAAGGCTTCAACGCGACTGTGGATAACTTGCAGGTTATCCAGCTTGAGTTCGAGTTTGACCTGGGTCAGGAAGCGGGTTTTCTTGCCGTTGCTGTCCAGGCAGGTCACTTGGGACTCGGGAAACAGGATGGCCAACGGGATGCCCGGCATGCCGCCGCCACTGCCAACGTCCAACCAGCGACCATTTTCGATGAATGGCATCACGCTCAAGCTGTCGAGCAAGTGACGGGACACCATTTCGTTGGGATCACGCACGGCGGTCAGGTTGTAAGCCTTGTTCCATTTGATCAACAGGGCCAGGTAGCCCAACAGCAATTCGTGCTGGACCGGGGTCAGGTCGACGCCCAACTGGTGTGCGCCTGTGGATAACTCTTCGGCGTGTTGCGAGGTGACCAACGAACTCAAGCGCTTTGCTCCAACTGACGGCCCGCGCCGCGTTTTTTCAAATGAATCATCAACAGCGAAATGGCTGCCGGGGTTACGCCAGGGATACGTGACGCCTGACCCAGGGTTTCCGGCCGAGTTATCCCCAGCTTGCTTTGAATTTCCTTCGACAACCCGGAAATGCCGGTGTAGTCGATATCCGCAGGCAGCTTGGTGTTTTCACTGGCACGCAGGCGAGCGATTTCGTCCTGCTGGCGATCAATGTAACCGGCGTACTTGGTCTTGATTTCAACCTGCTCGGCAACCTGTGGATCATCCGCGCCACCGCCGGTCACTTCGACCAGACCAGCGTAGTCGATTTCCGGACGGGACAGCAGGTTCAGCAAGTTGTATTCATGGGTCAGCGGTGTGCCAAATTTTTCGGCAATTGCATCACCCTGTTCGGTGCCAGGGCGAACCCAAGTGCTTTTCAGGCGTTGCTCTTCCAGTTCGATACTTTCGCGTTTTTGGCAGAAAGCGGCCCAGCGTGCGTCGTCGACCAGGCCCAATTCGCGGCCTTTTTCGGTCAGGCGCAAATCGGCATTGTCTTCACGCAGGATCAGTCGATATTCGGCCCGGGAGGTAAACATCCGGTACGGTTCCTGGGTCCCCAGGGTAATCAGGTCATCGACCAATACGCCGATGTACGCTTCATCGCGGCGTGGGCACCAGCTGTCTTTGCCCTGTGCGCGCAACGCGGCGTTGGTCCCGGCCAGCAAACCTTGGGCGCCGGCTTCTTCGTAGCCAGTGGTGCCGTTGATTTGCCCGGCAAAGAACAGGCCGCCGATCACTTTGGTTTCCAGGCTGTATTTCAGGTCGCGCGGGTCGAAATAGTCGTACTCGATGGCGTAGCCCGGACGCACGATGTGGGCATTTTCCATGCCGCGAATCGATTGCACGATCTGGATTTGCACGTCGAACGGCAGTGATGTGGAAATACCGTTCGGGTACAGCTCATGGGTGGTCAAGCCTTCGGGTTCGATGAAGACCTGATGGCTTTCCTTGTCGGCAAAACGGTGGATCTTGTCTTCGATCGATGGGCAGTAACGCGGGCCAATGCCTTCGATCACCCCGGAATACATCGGCGAACGGTCGAGATTCGCCGCGATGATTTCGTGGGTACGGGCATTGGTGTGGGTAATCCAGCAGCTGACCTGTTTCGGATGCTGCTCCTTGGAGCCCATGAACGACATGACCGGAATCGGCGTATCCCCAGCTTGCTCGGTCATCACTGAGAAATCCACGGAACGCCCGTCGATACGCGGCGGAGTTCCGGTTTTCAAGCGACCGACCCGCAGTGGCAATTCACGTAGACGTTGGGCCAGGGCAATCGACGGAGGATCACCGGCGCGGCCGCCGGAATAGTTCTGCATGCCGATGTGGATAAGTCCGCCGAGGAAGGTACCGGTGGTCAACACCACGGATTCCGCGAAGAAACGCAGGCCCATCTGGGTGACGACACCACGTACCTGGTCTTGCTCGACGATCAAGTCATCGGCGGCCTGTTGAAATATCCACAGGTTCGGCTGGTTTTCCAGGGTTTCGCGAACCGCTGCTTTGTACAGGATGCGGTCGGCTTGAGCCCGTGTGGCACGCACGGCCGGGCCTTTACGGCTATTGAGCACGCGAAATTGAATGCCACCCTTGTCGGTAGCCATGGCCATCACGCCGCCAAGGGCGTCGATTTCCTTGACCAGATGGCTTTTGCCGATCCCACCGATGGCAGGGTTGCAACTCATCGCACCGAGGGTTTCCACGTTGTGCGTCAGCAACAGGGTTTTTACGCCCATGCGCGCTGACGCCAGTGCTGCCTCGGTACCGGCATGACCGCCGCCGATGACGATCACTTCAAAACGGGAAGGGAAATCCACCACGCACCTCGTGCCTGCTTATGTAGGTAATTAGGAATTGATTGGTTGAGCTGGTTTTAGAGCTTTGGCGGCAAGTATAGGGACTTAGCCCTCCCTAAAGAACCCTTTGCACAAAATTTAACCAGCTGTGGATGAATCAAAGACAATAGAAATTAAAAGAGAGAAGTTTATTAAATCTTTGTTTTTATGTTTATTTCTACTGAGGCACCTTTCTGTGGATAGATCTCTACAGGCCTTTATTTTCTTCGTGTACAGCGCTTTAAAAGTCTGTGGTCATGTGCCCATGAGGGGCTTGGATAAGTGCTTTAAGCCTGTGGATTAAACAGGTGGTTATCCACAGGCGGGTTTTAGCCCAGGTTTCGAGCCCTGTTATCAACCGAGCACAGGGGCGGTTATTCACAGGGCTTAATCCACAGAAATGGGAGCACTGAAGCAAATTGCGCGCACGCGGAGGCCACCCACGACCTGGTTATGCATAGAGAAAGGAGGAAATCGGGGTACGCGAAAGAAACAGACAGGCGCGAATGGCCTGCCTATAGAAAACGAAAGACTATTTACCGATGCAGAAGCTGGAAAAAATCCGTCCCAGCAAATCATCCGAGCTGAATGCCCCCGTGATTTCGCCCAACAGCTGTTGGGCCTGGCGTAGATCCTCAGCCAGCAGCTCCCCTGCCCCCGCCAAGGTCAGCTGTGCCCGACCGTGTTCCAAGGCCGCGCTGGCATGACGCAACGCCTCCAGGTGCCTGCGGCGAGCGCTGAAGCTGCTTTCTGAAGTCTGTTCGTAACCCATGCAGGCCTTGAGGTGGTCACGCAGCAGCTCCAGGCCGTCCCCGGCCGACTTCGCACTCAGACTTATAGTGACGTGGCCATCGTCACTGGTTTCCATGGCAATGGCTTCCCCTGTGAGGTCAGCCTTATTGCGGATCAAGGTGACTTTGGCCGGGTCTGGCCGTTGTTCAAGGAATTCCGGCCACAGCGCAAAAGGATCAACAGCTTCAGGTGCGGTGGCATCCACCACCAGCAGCACCCGATCCGCTTCGCCAATGGCCTTGAGCGCCCGTTCTACGCCGATCTTTTCCACCTGGTCGTCTGTATCACGCAGTCCGGCGGTATCGACCACATGCAAGGGCATACCGTCGATGTGGATATGTTCGCGCAGGATATCCCGTGTGGTACCGGCAATCTCGGTAACGATCGCCGCTTCACGCCCCGCCAGGGCATTGAGCAAGCTGGATTTACCGGCATTGGGTCGACCGGCAATCACCACGGTCATGCCGTCACGCAGCAAGGCGCCTTGCCCGGCTTCGCGCAGTACTGTGGATAATTCGTCGCGGATCTTGTCCAGCATCGCCAATACATGGCCATCGGCAAGGAAGTCGATTTCCTCTTCCGGAAAATCAATCGCCGCTTCCACGTAGATACGCAGGCTGATCAGTTGCTCGGTCAAGTTATGCACACGCAGGGAAAACGCCCCCTGCAGCGAGCGCAATGCATTGCGCGCAGCCTGTGCAGAACTGGCCTCGATCAAGTCGGCTATCGCTTCGGCCTGCGCTAGGTCGAGCTTGTCGTTGAGGAATGCCCGCTCGCTGAATTCTCCCGGGCGCGCCAGGCGACAACCCAGTTGCAGGCAGCGTTGCAGCAACATATCCAGGACGATCGGGCCACCGTGTCCTTGCAATTCGAGGACATCTTCGCCGGTAAAGGAATTAGGGCCCGGGAAATAAAGTGCCAAGCCTTCGTCCAATACCCCGTTATCCGCATCCAGGAAGGGGCCGTAATGCGCGTAGCGAGGCTTGAGTTCACGACCACTGATGGCTTTGGCGGCAATGCCGGCGAGCGGCCCGGAAATTCGAACGATACCGACACCGCCGCGACCTTGAGCGGTAGCGACAGCAGCGATGGTTTCACGAGGAGCGCTCATCAGCAGGTTCCAGAACAAAAGTGACGGAAAGCAAAACGCCCCACTAGGGGGCGTCTTGAGTGGTTATCCACAGAGTAAGTTACGCCGCGGCTTTTTTGGTAGCCGCTTCGATCTTACGTGTGATGTACCACTGTTGAGAGATCGACAACACGTTGTTGACCACCCAGTACAGCACCAGGCCAGCTGGGAACCACAGGAAGAAGAAGGTGAAGATGATTGGCATCATTTTCATTACCTTGGCCTGCATCGGATCCGGCGGCGTTGGGTTCAAGCGCTGCTGGATAAACATGGTCGCGCCCATGATGATCGGCAGGATAAAGAACGGGTCTTTGATCGACAGGTCAGTTATCCACAGCATGAACGGAGCCTGGCGCATTTCCACGCTTTCCAGGAGTACCCAGTACAGCGAAAGGAATACCGGCATTTGTACCAGAATCGGCAAGCATCCACCCAGCGGGTTGATCTTCTCTTTCTTGTACAACTCCATCATGGCCTGCGACATTTTCTGCCGGTCGTCACCATGTTGTTCTTTCAGCGCGGCCAATTTAGGGGCCACGGCACGCATGCGCGCCATCGACTTGTAGCTGGCGGCCGACAGTGGGAAGAAGATCCCCTTGATCAGCATCGTCAGGAAGATGATCGAGAAGCCCCAGTTGCCGACGATGCTGTGGATATGTTGCAGCAGCCAGAAGATCGGCTGGGCAATAAACCACAGGATGCCGTAATCCACAGTCAGTTCCAGGCCTGGGGATAACTCTTTCAGTACTGCCTGGCTTTTCGGGCCGGCATACAAGGTAGCGCTGGTTTCAGCCTTGGCGCCTGGAGCGACGGTCAACGCCGGGCCAGTAAAGCCAATAATGTAGTTGCCCTGGCTGTCCTTGCGGGTTTGCACCAGGTTGGCTTCACCCTTGTTCGGAATCCATGCGGTCACGAAGTAGTGTTGCAGCCAGGCAACCCAGCCACCTTGAACGGTTTCTTTCAGCGCGCCCTTGTCGATATCTTTCATCGACACTTTTTTGTACGGCTCGTTACTTGTCCACAGGGCGGCGCCCAGGTAAGTCGCGGTGCCGGTGGCGGTGCTGGAAGACGGATCGGAACTGCCATCACGCTTGAGCTGGGCAAACAGGTTGCCGCTCCACGGTTTGTCGCTTTCGTTGTCGATCAGGTAAGTGACCTTCAAGTCGTACAAACCACGGGTGAAGCTGAAACGCTTGATGTAGTTGACGCCATCGAGGCTGAATTTCAGGTCAACGTTCAACTGGTTTTGGCCATCAGCCAGTTGATAAGTCTTCTGTTCGGTCGAATAAACCGGACGACCGGTAGCACGAGCATCCGGACCGTTGGTGCCAGTCAGGCCGCTTTGTGCCAGATAAACGCGTTCGCCGCCGTTATCGAACAGCTGGAACGGAACATCCGGATGGTCTTGGCGACGTGGATAAAGCGGCAGCTTCAGCTGGGCGATATCACCACCTTGTGGATCGATAGCCAGGTCGAGCACATCCGTTTTGACGTGGATGAGGTCTTTATTGGTGACTACTGGCGTTTCTACAGGGGCGCTTGTCTCGCCATTCGCGCTGGGAACATCGGCACTCGCGGACGCATTGTTACCCAGCGGGGTGTCCGGAATAGCCGGCGCAGCCTGATTGGTAGCAACATTCTGAGTCGGCAGGGCAGCTTGGCCATAGTCCTGGTTCCACTTAAGAACCATGACGTAGGACACGATTGCCAGGGCGACGATCAGGATCGTGCGTTTAATATCCATGATTACTCGGCCATCGAAGAAGAACGGGAGGTAGGGATAGGTGGAACCGGGTCATAACCACCGGGATTCCACGGATGACAGCGGCCTAAACGACGAAAGGCCAGCCAGCCACCGCGCAGAAGACCATGATTTTCTATGGCCTCTAACGCGTAGCAGGAACAACTGGGGTAGAAACGACAGTGGTTGGCCATCAGAGGACTAATGGCATAACGGTAAAACTGGATCGGAACGAGCGCCAGTTTACGCATCAAGGCTGTCTACCCCTACAGTTTCGGTGCTGACTGCTGGTGCTGGCTTGTGGGTACGCGCCAAACGTTTCCAGAGCTTGCCGAAATGCTGAATCAATTCGGGGTTTTCTACGTCCCCCAAGCCTTTGCGCGCGACGATAACAATATCCCAACCAACCAGAGTGTCCTGGTGGAGGCGAAACGATTCGCGCATCAGACGCTTGAGGCGATTGCGCTCAACGGAGAGCTTTACGCTCTTCTTGCCGATCACCAACCCGAGACGGGGGTGATCCAGATCGTTGTTACGCGCAAGGAGCAGGAGATTTTTCCCCGGAACCTTGCCGGTGGGGGAGTCAAAGACTGCCTTGAAGTGCCGGGGGGTAAGCAGGCGCTTTTCCCGACTGAAGTCCTGACTCACCACCAGTACCGGATTATCAAACTGCCAGACGCGCACGACCTTTGGCGCGGCGACGCGACAGGACAGCACGGCCGTTCTTGGTGGCCATGCGAGCACGGAAGCCGTGGGTACGGGCGCGTTTGATGGTGCTTGGTTGGAAAGTACGTTTCATGGCGTTGTTACCTGGTTCGTCCACAACGGGCCGGAATGGCCCCCGTTTTAAGAGACCGGCGATTCTAGAGAAAGCAAGCCTCTAGGTCAATTTCCAACCAGCTTTTCCTTTAATTAGATCTTTGCACGTATCCAGGCCTTTTCTGTCCGCCTGGCTTCCATGGGCAATGCCATAGATATAAAAATAAAGAAGGAAGTTATTTAAAGCTTTTCTGTAAAGCTTATAAAAGCTAGGGAAGCGTTCGTCTGTGGATAACTGCCTTGAGGCCATATTCCACGTGATGTACAGAGAATGACAACACGGGGGAGAAACGGTGCTCTGCCTGTGCTGCGCTGTCGGATAAGCTGTGTGTGGAATGGCTTGTTATCCACAGGCCGGTTACCCACAGACTTTCGACCCCACTTGTACAACGGGCTTAGGTGCGCTTATCCACAGAGCTTATGCACAGACCATCTGTCGCCTTCTTTACGGTTAAGGCATTGATTTTGGCTGGTGTGTGAGCAACCTACATGTGGATAAGTGGGCGGCTGGCCGCTACAATGGCGGCTGTTTTTGCCTCACCGGCTTTCAACTTAGGGGATATCCGTGTCAGTGGAACTTTGGCAGCAGTGCGTGGAGCTTTTGCGCGATGAGCTGCCTGCCCAGCAATTCAACACCTGGATCCGTCCGCTACAGGTCGAAGCCGAAGGCGACGAGTTGCGTGTCTACGCACCCAATCGTTTTGTTCTCGACTGGGTCAACGAGAAGTACCTGAGCCGCGTTCTCGAATTGCTCGATGAGCATGGCAATGGCCTCGCGCCCGTGCTCTCCTTATTAATAGGCAGCAAACGCAGCTCGGCGCCTCGCGCTGCGCCGAATGCGCCGTTGGCAGCGAGTGCCTCGCAGGCACAGTCCGCTGCCGCGCCTGTTAATAACTCGCCAGCACCGGTTGCCCCGACGCCTTCAAAATCCTCGTCGCAGAAAAACGCGCCTATAAATGAAGAGCCGTCCCGCGACAGCTTCGACCCGATGGCAGGTGCCAGTTCGCAGCAGGCCCCGGTTCGCGCGGAACAGCGCACTGTGCAGGTGGAAGGCGCGCTCAAGCACACCAGCTACTTGAACCGCACCTTTACCTTTGAGAACTTCGTCGAAGGTAAATCCAACCAGCTGGCCCGGGCGGCCGCCTGGCAAGTGGCCGATAACCCCAAGCATGGTTACAACCCACTCTTCCTTTATGGTGGCGTTGGCTTGGGTAAGACTCACTTGATGCACGCTGTGGGTAACCATCTATTAAAGAAGAACCCGAATGCCAAGGTCGTGTACCTGCACTCGGAGCGCTTCGTGGCTGATATGGTCAAGGCCCTGCAGCTCAATGCCATCAACGAGTTCAAGCGGTTCTACCGTTCCGTTGATGCCTTGTTGATCGATGACATTCAGTTCTTCGCCCGCAAGGAACGTTCCCAGGAAGAGTTCTTTCACACCTTCAACGCCCTGCTCGAAGGCGGCCAGCAGGTCATCCTCACCAGCGACCGTTATCCGAAGGAAATCGAAGGCCTGGAAGAACGTCTGAAGTCGCGCTTTGGTTGGGGCCTGACCGTTGCGGTAGAGCCGCCGGAGCTGGAAACCCGCGTTGCGATCCTGATGAAAAAGGCTGACCAGGCGAAGGTCGATCTGCCCCACGACGCCGCATTCTTCATTGCCCAACGCATTCGCTCCAACGTGCGTGAGCTGGAAGGCGCACTCAAGCGGGTGATCGCACACTCGCACTTCATGGGCCGCGACATCACCATCGAGCTGATTCGCGAATCCTTGAAAGACCTGCTGGCACTACAGGACAAGCTGGTCAGTGTGGATAACATCCAGCGCACCGTGGCGGAGTACTACAAGATCAAGATTTCCGACCTGCTGTCCAAGCGCCGCTCGCGCTCGGTGGCTCGTCCGCGTCAGGTGGCTATGGCACTCTCCAAGGAGTTGACCAACCACAGCCTGCCGGAAATCGGTGATGTGTTTGGCGGTCGCGACCACACCACGGTCTTGCACGCGTGCCGCAAAATCAACGAACTTAAGGAATCCGACGCGGATATTCGCGAGGACTACAAGAACCTGCTGCGTACACTGACTACGTGATGACACCAGCGCAGCTTATTAAGGCAAGGGACTAGACCATGCATTTCACCATTCAACGCGAAGCCCTGTTGAAACCCCTGCAACTGGTCGCAGGCGTCGTCGAGCGCCGACAGACCTTGCCGGTGCTCTCCAACGTATTGCTGGTTGTCGAAGGCCAGCAGTTGTCCTTGACCGGTACCGACCTGGAAGTCGAGCTGGTGGGGCGCGTCCAGCTCGAAGAACCCGCCGAACCTGGCGAGATCACCGTGCCGGCGCGTAAGCTGATGGACATCTGTAAGAGCCTGCCCAACGATGCGCTGATCGACATCAAGGTTGATGAGCAGAAGCTGGTGGTCAAGGCCGGTCGCAGCCGTTTTACGCTGTCTACCTTGCCAGCCAATGACTTCCCCACCGTTGAAGAAGGCCCTGGCTCGCTGACCTGCAGTCTGGAGCAAAGCAAGCTGCGCCGTTTGATCGAGCGCACCAGCTTCGCGATGGCCCAGCAGGACGTGCGTTACTACCTCAACGGCATGCTGCTGGAAGTGTCGGAAGGCATCATCCGTGCCGTGGCCACCGACGGTCATCGTCTGGCAATGTGCTCGATGCGTGCTGATATCGGTCAGCCGGACCGTCACCAGGTGATCGTGCCGCGTAAAGGTATCCTTGAATTGGCACGTTTGCTTACTGAACCGGATGGCAACGTCAGCATTGTCCTGGGCCAGCATCACATCCGCGCGACCACGGGTGAGTTCACCTTCACCTCCAAGCTGGTTGACGGCAAGTTCCCGGATTACGAGCGTGTGCTGCCTAAAGGTGGTGACAAGCTGGTCATCGGCGATCGTCAGGCCCTGCGTGAAGCCTTCAGCCGTACCGCGATTCTGTCGAACGAGAAGTACCGCGGTATCCGCCTGCAATTGGCCAACGGCCAGTTGAAGATCCAGGCCAATAACCCGGAGCAGGAAGAAGCGGAAGAAGAAGTGGGCGTCGACTACAACGGCGGTTCGCTGGAAATCGGCTTCAACGTGAGCTACTTGCTTGATGTGCTGGGCGTGATGACCACGGAACAGGTGCGCCTGATCCTGTCGGACTCCAACAGTAGCGCCCTGGTGCAAGAATCCGATAACGACGACTCGGCTTACGTTGTTATGCCGATGCGCCTGTAATCATGCTCAGCAGAAGCTAGATGTCCCTCAGTCGCGTCTCGGTCACCGCGGTGCGCAATCTGCACCCGGTGACCTTCTCCCCCTCCCCACGCATCAATATCCTCCATGGCGCCAACGGCAGTGGCAAAACCAGCGTGCTGGAGGCCATCCATTTGCTGGGGCTCGCCCGTTCATTCCGCAGTGCTCGACTGTTGCCGGTGATTCAATACGAACAACTGGCGTGCACAGTGTTTGGCCAAGTTGAATTGGCTGAAGGTGGGCACAGCAGCTTGGGGATCTCCCGCGATCGTGGCGGGGAGTTTCAAATTCGCATTGATGGGCAAAATGCTCGCAGTGCGGCGCAACTGGCGGAAATCCTGCCGCTGCAATTGATCAACCCAGACAGTTTCCGTTTATTAGAAGGCGCACCGAAGATCCGGCGTCAGTTCCTCGATTGGGGAGTGTTCCACGTGGAACCGCGATTCATGGCCACGTGGCAGCGCCTGCAGAAGGCCCTGCGGCAGCGGAACTCATGGCTGCGGCATGGTACACTTGACGCCGCTTCGCAAGCGGCCTGGGACCGGGAACTGTGCCTGGCCAGCGACGAAATTGATGAATACCGCCGCGCCTATATCAAAGCCTTGAAACCAGTCTTTGAGCAGACCTTGAGTGAGTTGTTGGATCTTGAGGGGCTGACGCTGAGTTACTACCGTGGTTGGGACAAAGAGCGCGAGCTGAGTGCAGTGCTCGCCACGTCCTTGCAGCGGGATCAGCAAATCGGCCATACCCAGGCCGGACCCCAACGGGCTGATTTGCGCCTTAGATTAGGCGCACACAATGCCGCGGACATCTTGTCCCGTGGTCAGCAGAAGTTGGTGGTGTGTGCTTTACGGATCGCCCAGGGGCATCTCGTTAGCCAGGCCAGGCGTGGCCAGTGTATTTATCTGGTGGATGACTTGCCGTCCGAACTCGACGAGCAACACCGCCTCGCGTTATGCCGTTTGTTAGAAGAATTACGCTGCCAGGTTTTTATCACCTGTGTAGACCACGAATTATTGAGGGAAGGCTGGCAGACGGAAACGCCAGTCGCTTTGTTCCACGTGGAACAAGGCCGTATCACCCAGACCCACGACCATCGGGAGTGAAGGCATGAGCGAAGAAAACACGTACGACTCGACCAGCATTAAAGTGCTGAAAGGTTTGGATGCCGTACGCAAACGTCCCGGTATGTACATTGGCGACACCGATGATGGTAGCGGTCTGCACCACATGGTGTTCGAGGTGGTCGACAACTCCATCGACGAAGCTCTGGCCGGTCACTGCGACGACATCAGCATCATCATCCACCCGGATGAGTCCATCACCGTGCGCGATAACGGTCGTGGCATTCCGGTAGATGTGCACAAAGAAGAAGGCGTATCGGCGGCAGAGGTCATCATGACCGTGCTCCACGCCGGCGGTAAGTTCGACGACAACTCCTATAAAGTCTCCGGTGGTTTGCACGGTGTGGGTGTGTCGGTAGTGAACGCTCTGTCTGAAGAGCTGATCCTTACTGTTCGCCGTAGCGGCAAGATTTGGGAACAGACCTACGTCCACGGTGTGCCACAAGAACCAATGAAAATTGTTGGCGACAGTGAGTCCACCGGTACCCAGATTCATTTCAAGCCTTCGGCTGACACCTTCAAGAATATCCACTTCAGCTGGGACATCCTGGCCAAGCGTATTCGTGAACTGTCCTTCCTCAACTCCGGTGTTGGCATCGTCCTCAAAGATGAGCGCAGCGGCAAGGAAGAGCTGTTCAAGTACGAAGGTGGTCTGCGTGCATTCGTTGAATACCTGAACACCAACAAGACTGCGGTCAACCAGGTGTTCCATTTCAACATCCAGCGTGAAGACGGCATCGGCGTGGAAATCGCGTTGCAGTGGAACGACAGCTTCAACGAGAACCTGTTGTGCTTTACCAACAACATTCCACAGCGCGACGGTGGTACTCACCTGGTGGGTTTCCGTTCCGCGCTGACGCGTAACCTGAATACTTATATCGAAGCTGAAGGCCTGGCGAAGAAACACAAAGTCGCCACTACCGGTGATGACGCCCGTGAAGGCTTGACCGCAATTATCTCGGTAAAAGTGCCGGACCCTAAGTTCAGCTCCCAGACCAAGGACAAGCTGGTGTCTTCCGAAGTGAAGACAGCAGTGGAACAGGAGATGGGCAAATACTTCTCCGACTTCCTGCTCGAAAACCCGAACGAAGCCAAGCTGGTTGTCGGCAAGATGATCGATGCGGCACGTGCCCGTGAAGCGGCGCGTAAGGCCCGTGAGATGACTCGTCGTAAAGGCGCGTTGGATATCGCCGGCTTGCCCGGCAAACTGGCTGACTGCCAGGAGAAGGACCCTGCCCTTTCCGAACTGTACCTGGTGGAAGGTGACTCTGCTGGCGGTTCCGCCAAGCAGGGTCGTAACCGTCGCACCCAGGCCATCCTGCCGTTGAAGGGTAAGATCCTCAACGTTGAGAAAGCCCGCTTCGACAAGATGATTTCCTCCCAGGAAGTCGGCACCTTGATCACAGCCTTGGGCTGCGGTATTGGTCGCGAGGAATACAACATCGACAAGCTGCGTTACCACAACATCATCATCATGACCGATGCTGACGTCGACGGTTCGCACATCCGTACCCTGCTGCTGACCTTCTTCTTCCGTCAGTTGCCGGAGTTGATCGAGCGCGGCTACATCTACATCGCCCAGCCGCCACTGTACAAAGTGAAAAAAGGCAAGCAAGAGCAATACATCAAAGACGACGACGCCATGGAAGAGTACATGACGCAGTCGGCCCTGGAAGACGCGAGCCTGCACTTGAACGACGAAGCACCGGGTATTTCCGGTGAGGCGTTGGAGCGTTTGGTAAACGACTTCCGCATGGTGATGAAGACCCTCAAGCGTTTGTCGCGCCTGTACCCTCAGGAGCTGACCGAGCACTTCATCTACCTGCCGGCTGTGAGCCTGGAGCAACTGGGCGATCATGCCCACATGCAGGATTGGCTGGCTCAGTACGAGGTGCGCCTGCGCACCGTCGAGAAGTCTGGCCTGGTGTACAAGGCCAGCCTGCGTGAAGACCGTGAACGTAACGTTTGGCTGCCAGAGGTCGAGCTGATCTCCCACGGCCTGTCGAACTACGTCACCTTCAACCGCGACTTCTTCGGCAGCAATGACTACAAGACCGTGGTAACCCTGGGCGCGCAACTGAGCACCCTGCTGGACGACGGTGCTTATATTCAACGTGGCGAACGCAAGAAGCAGGTCAAGGAATTCAAGGAAGCCCTCGACTGGCTGATGGCTGAAAGCACCAAGCGCCACACCATCCAGCGATACAAAGGTCTGGGTGAGATGAACCCGGATCAACTGTGGGAAACCACCATGGACCCAGCTCAGCGCCGCATGTTGCGTGTGACCATCGAAGACGCTATTGGCGCAGACCAGATCTTCAACACCCTGATGGGTGATGCGGTCGAGCCACGTCGTGACTTCATCGAAAGCAATGCCCTGGCGGTGTCCAACCTGGACTTCTGATCAGGTGGAGGTTCTCAGAATAAATGAGAACTTTCACAAATAGATGACTCAAGCTTGTCAGCTCAACTGACTGAAAAAGCCAACGTTTTTAAACGTTGGCTTTTTTGTCTTTAAAAACAGAGATTTTTAGCGCTGTTGTAGTTATCGGCAGCGGGGCCAATTCGGTGGTGACGCCTGCACACGGTTCAGGTAACGCAACGTATCAAACTTCCCAACGCTCGGTCACCAACTGTCAATGAATTGTTCCAGCTCAATGATTTCCCGCCGCAGTCAGGCTACCCTTGCCTAGCGGCAGTAATCCCAATACCGATCACTGGTCTGGCAAGTTACCAAGCAGTAGCAGCACTACCCTGTGTCATGAGTGCGTCCGAAAGTGATAGTCGGCGCAGATAGAGCGTAACAAGGTCAATTCAAGGAGAATGACAGTGAAGTGGATGGATGACCTGTTACACACGATCGACAATGCCCAAACTGAAGCTGAATTGTTGGACCGGATAGTAAGCACTGCAAGACACCTAGGGTTCGACTATTGCGCCTATGGGATCCGAATACCTATACCCGTCACCCGCCCTGCGGTCGTGATGAGCAACAATTTTCAGCCTTCGTGGCGACAACGCTATGCCCAGTGCGAATACATTGCCGTGGACCCGACAGTGCAACACTGCACGAAATCGACGATACCGATTGTCTGGGACGAGCAAATAACCCAGCAAACCCCGCAGATGTGGGAGGAAGCCCGCGCAGCCGGACTGGTCCATGGTTGGGCTCAATCCTGTCTGGACGGCCGCGGCAGCGGCGGCATGCTGACACTGGCGCGCCCCAGCGACGCTATTACTGCGCAAGAGCTCGCATCCAATCAAAAATACATGCGGTTTTTGGTGAATGTCGCCCATCAGGGGTTCTTGCGAGTACTGACACCGCAGTGGCAATTACCGCAGGAAAAATCGCTGTCGCGGCGCGAATGTGAAGTCCTTAAGTGGGCGGCCGACGGCAAGACTGCCTACGAGATCGGTTTGATCCTCTCGCTATCGCGGGAAACCATCAAGTTTCACCTGCGCAATGCAGGCTCGAAACTGGGCGTCCATAACTGCACCGCTACCGTAGTGCGCGCCACTACACTGGGCTTGCTCGTCTGAGACACCACTCATGTGTGCACCGCTGAAGCGTTAACGGCGCCGAGTGAGAACAACAACAATAATACTCGCACGTTGAAGACGCACCTGCCCAAAAGAGCAGTACCTAAGCATTCGATTATTCTGCTGAATTATCCCTCGATTATTTGCCGAGGGTTCCTCATGTATATGACCACGGGTACGCGCCTTACATTACCGATAGAACTGTGGCAGGCCCTGCTGCGATATCGCTATCGCGTATTTGTCGAGAAACTTGGATGGCATCTGGACTGTGCGATCGGTGAGGAACTGGATCAATTCGATCGCGACGACACGGTATACGTGATCGCCCATCAAGGCCCGCGCATCGTCGGCGTAGCGCGGCTGCTGCCCACACACAAGCCCTATCTGCTGGGAGAAGTGTTTCCCCAGGTGCTCGGCGACCAGGCACTCCCTCATTCGGCGGACATCTGGGAAATCTCCCGTTTTGCTGCCGTCGACCTGCAGCAACAGACCTTCACTGGCCATTCAATGTCATCGCCGAACGCCGTGGCGCTGCTGCACGAAGTGCTCAAGGTCGCGGCTCGCCACGAGGTTCGCCAATTGATCACGGTATCTCCGCCCGGGATCGCCCGATTGTTGCGCAAAGCGGGCTTCGACGCTCATTGCGGGGAAAAGCTGACCGTGATCGAAGGGCAAAAGATCATGGCCAACTGGATCAGGGTACCGCCCAGCCTTGTTGATCGAGAAGTGGCCTGAAGCACTACGAATGGCCTGCCGCTGCCGGCAAATTGGGCAAGCCGCCTCCCCAAAAGGTTAGGTTACAACTTCAGGCCCCTGTTCTTAAATAGCGCTGCATCGGCATTTCAACCATATAAAGGACATGGGCCCTACATGAAAAAAGTCATTGTCATTTCGGGGCATCCGGATCTCTCGGTTTCCCGCGTCAATATCGCGATCATGAGCAAGATCAGCCATCGTGGCGTCAAGGTCCATAGCCTGTCCTGCGCGGTAACGCCCACCGGGTTCGATGTTCGTGCAGAGCAGGCGTTGCTCGATGCCCATGACCGCATCGTGTTGCTGTTTCCGTTGTATTGGTATTCCTGCCCGGCAATCATGAAACAGTGGATCGATGAAGTGTTCACCCCCGGCTATGCCTACGCACGCGGTGGCGACAAGCTCAAGAACAAGGAGTTCATGATCGTCACCACAGTGGGGGCGCCATCCACAGGCTACCGCGCTGGCGGGTTCAACCGTTACACACTGGATGAATTGCTCAGGCCTTTGCAGCAGACGGTGGCGTACGTCAAAGGTATCTACCTGCCTGTCGTCGGGGTTTACGAATCGGTATTCATCGACGACGAATCAATCGACGTCATCGCTCAGAATGTCGCCGAACAGGTCATTGAGGACCAGGCATCCGCCGACCAGCTCTACGAAAACATGCTATTGCAGGCCGAGCAGGCGCAAATCGCCCTGCTGCAATAAGGTGTCATCCATCATGAAGACGCCAAACGCCCAGATCCCACCGTGCGCCAGCCTGGTGGCCGAGCTCCATGAGCTAGGTTTTCTGCATTCGGCCAGCGCGATCATCGACACCGAATCCACGGTATTCGAACTGTATTGCCTGATGACGGCCGCGACGCCCGCCTGGCTCAAAGGTGCGTTCAGGCTGCGCGACAGCATCTCGCAGCACTTTCACGTCGAGAAGATCGGCGGGTTCTCGGGCGTCACACCAGAGTGCGTCCCGACGGTCGGCGAAAAGCTCGATTTCTTCACCATCGAGGCCCTCAGCGCACACAAGCTGGTACTGACCTCACGCGATACCCATCTGGCGGTCATGGTCTCGATCGATACAACACTCACGCAACCGCGTTGCCTGCATATCACCACCTCCGTCAAGACCTTCAATACTTTCGGCCGCCTCTACATGCTGCCGGTGGCGCCGGTACATGGGCCCATCATTAAGCTTTTGCTGTCCCGTCTCCCCCTACATTCCCCAATTCGCTCACTTGGAGATCGCAACCCATGAACTGCGCAGACTTGATTGACCCCCATCTGTTGCACAAAGACAGCCCCAAGGATGTCCTGATCGCTCGACCAAGGCTGATTCTGCCCAGTTTTCTCAGTACTACGATTGGTGCAGAAATACTGGCTGGCAACGCGCAGGATCAGGCCCTGTTCGAGGCGCTGTACAGTGCGCAAGATGGCCAGTATGTGCTGCGCTATCTGCCCTTGAAAATCAGTGCGGAACAGGCGAGCACACTCTCCACCTTCGAGATCCGCCTGACTGATTTCTATACCGAGTGCGGCGACCACTTCATCCTCACGGCTGAATTCATCCCCCTGCAGGCCCAACGCTACCTTGCCCAGCATTTTCAGGGAGGTGATGCCGAAATACCGTCCGACCAGGTATTACGCATGATCGAGTGCCTTGAAGCGCTCGCGCAGTGGGATAAGGCCAGGCAGGGGTCTTATCTGTTGATCAATGACACCAAGAATTACTACTTCTATAACAAGCAGCACGAACATGTGCCGGGCCTGATGTTGATCGAGGTGGCCAGGCAAGCCATGTACTACTACGTCTACAACTACTTGGGGCACCGGCGCGGCGCAGTTTCCATTTCCATCGAAGACTTGCGCATTTCCTTCAATGCCTACACCGAATCGGCCTATGAAGTCGAAATCGTGGTGCAGCAGGCCCAGGGCCTCAGGCGATCACAACCCAAGTCCATCGACAAGTGCGCGAACTTCTATCAGAACGGTCGGCTGGTGTCGCGTCTTTGGCTGCAAGGCGCAGTGATCAAGTTACCGCTGTTCAAACGCATGCGCTCGTTGAACTACCCTCAGGATCATTGGTTTACCCCTTCCGATCGCTTGCCCAAGAACATCCTCGTGCATCACGCCGATAGCGTGTTGCAAGCCAGGCTGAGCCTGCTCTCGGTACTGGGAGTGCTGGTGACTCATCAAGCCGGGGCCATCGATTGGAGCACGGTCAGTACCGTATCGCTCTACATCGAAGGGGGTGGTTTCCTCAGCCTGCCAGTTGCTTCGACCTGCTCCACCGGCGAATCCGACCAGCGGGTGCTGGTGTTCGGTAAGCTGTCTAAGGACCAGGCCAGCGAACTCCGTGAAACGATCAAGTGCCACTGCTTCTTTGCCGGGCAGATGCGATGGGCCGCGGCCTCTTCACCAGCCCCTCTGGCCCACGAGCAAATCGTGGCATGAGGATCGTTCGCCCATGAGCTATGAGCTTTCACAACGCCCACTGGTGATCGGTCAGAGCGTTTCGCTGAAAAACCGATTGTATTTCGCCCCGATGGGCATCGACCTGGCCACCTCGGACGGTTCGCTGTCCGAAGAAATGTTCACTTTCTATCAACATGTGATCGACGGTGGCTGCGCCATGGTGGTGCTGGGCAATTCCTCCATAGCGCCCTCCACGCGCCTGCATGCGCGAGGCCTGTGCCTGCACAGCGATGCCAACCTGGAAAAGCTCGCGCCGCTGGTGGAGTACGGCCACCAGCGGGACTGTCCGGTGGTGGTGCAACTTCAGCATTACGGAGCCCAAGGTGGCACGCAGATCAGCGGCCAACCGCTGCTTTGCCCGAGCCGCAGTGCGTTATCCGGTAGCAGTGGTGCCGATCTGTTGGTAGAGATGAGTGTCGAGGACATCGACGCTGTCTGCGATCAGTTTGCCCAAGCGGCTCTGCGTGCCAGACAGGCCGGCGCCAAAATGGTCCAGCTCCAGGCATCCAACGGCTATCTGCTGAGCAGTTTTCTATCGCCCTGGACCAACCATCGGCGTGACGCCTATGGCGCCAGCCCGCTCAAGCGAGCGCGGTTCCTGCTGGAAGTCATCGACCGCATTCATAGGGTTACCGCTGGAGACCTGGAGGTTTCCGTGCGCCTGGGCATCGATGATTGTCTGGGCACCAGCGGGCAGCAACCGGAACTGCTCGAGGACGTAGTGGCTGCCCTGGCGGACGCCGGGACGTCGGCAATCATGTGCTCGATCACCATCAAGGAAACCTTCCGCTACATGCTTTCTGCCCATCCTGAGATTCAGCGACAGTTCGTCGAAGGGGTGCGGCTGATCAAGTCGTTCACCTCGCTCCCGGTCGGCTATGCCGGTTTCATTGGCTCGCTGCAGGAGGCAGAAGATCAACTGCGGCTGGGTCACTGTGATCTGGTCGGCATGAGCCGAGCCCTTTTTGCCGATAACGACCTGATCAGCAAGTCGCTCGCCGGCCATGAGGATCAGGTCCAGCAATGCCGGTTTGACGGTAACTGCTTTCGAGACAAGAGCAATCCGCAACTCGATCGGGTGTATTGCTGCGTGAATGAGCATTACAAGCGGCCCGCTCACATCCATTACGGGAATCAATAACATGGAATTTCAAGACAAGAACGTCGTCATCACCGGCGGAGCAAGCGGTATCGGCCTAGCCGTGGCAAAGCAACTGGCCGGAGCGGGCGCGCGGCTGTTCCTGATGAGCAGAAACGAGCAAAAGGCTGCCGCCGCTCTGGAGATACTCGGGGCTTCGGCGCAGTTCATCTTTTGCGATGTAGCGTCGGAAACTTCAGTAGCCGAGGCCTTCGCGAAGGTGGCTGGCGAGGTTGATCAGTTGCACTACGCCATCAACAACGCAGGCATTACCGCCCCCTACGCGCCGATCGCGACAATCCAGCCGCAGGACTGGAACAGGGTCATCCACACCAACCTGAACGGCCCCCTTTACTGCCTGCAAAAAGAACTGGCATTGATCAGCCAGTACCCCGATGGAGCGATCGTCAATGTTTCCTCGTGCGCTGGCGTGATGCCGATGGCCAATCAGGCGGCCTACGTCGCCAGCAAGACAGCGCTCAATGCCTTGACGCAGGTCGCCGCCATGGAGAATGCCTGCGACAGCGATTCCGGCTTTGCCGTGCGCGTCAACGCCGTAGCGCCCGGGCCGACACTGGGAGGTATGAACTCTCCGGAACGGCTGGCTGCCCATCCGGAAAACACCCAGCGCAAGCGTGACGTGACGGCCATGAAGCGCTTTGCCCAGCCAGAGGAAATCGCCGATGCGATCATGTTTTTGCTGAGCAAGAGATCCAGCTATATCACCGGCACAGTGCTCAGCGCCGATGGCGGCTATCACATCGGCAAATTCTAGGGGTAATCATGGCTAGCATATTGATCACCGGTGTAAGCACCGGTATCGGCAACGCCCTGGCACGCTATCACCTGGCCAGGGGCGACGAGGTGCTCGCGGTGTCACGAAATCCTGCGGCCAATATCCCGCCACAGGAGCACTTCCACTTTATGCGGTGCGATTTGACCGATATCGAGCGCGCACCGGCAATCTTGCAGACGTTGCTATCGCGTACCCCTGCCCCGGTAGAGACCGTCTACCTGAATGCGGGACGGTTCGGCGGCGCGCCCCAACTGGCCACGCAGACCTCGATGCAGGAGTTCAATAGCGTCTTGGCGCTCAACCTGGGCGCCGTAAAAATGGTCCTGGACATTATGCTGAGTGCGACGCCGCCCCCCAGTACGGTGGTCTTTTCATCATCGATTTCGGCACTGCGCCAACGTGCGGGGATGCTCTCATATTCCGTATCCAAGGCAGCGTTGAATGCTCTGGCAAAAATCTATCAATTGGAAAACCCACACACATTCTTTGCAGTTCTGGGGCTCTGCAACGTCCAGACGACTGTGGCACGGACCATCATGGCGGCGGATGAGCGTTTCAGCGATCTTGTCGCGCTGCGGCAACGAGCGGCAGTTCCCGGCTACATCGTCGACGCCGACTCCCGCGCTGGGCATATTGTCCAGGTTTTGGCCGAGCGCCATCGTAATGGACTGAAATCGGGAGAGTTCCAAGAAATTCGCGACTTGCTGAACCAACCACTCAAGGAGGAGACCCGCAATGACCCAATCCACACATGAGAAAATCGTACGCGTTGGCGCTATATACGACATTCTTGCAATGGCCCCATTCGCCTTGCCGATGGTGTCCGTCTGGGCCTATTCAATGATCCAATGGGTCGATCAACAACTGGGCTTCAACAGCCGCTTCTCGACGCTCGACCCCACGGCCATGTTCCTGCTCAACATCGGCGCCTGGGCATACCTTGTGTGGGGCTTTGTGCGTTGGCGAGCCCCCACACGCGAACATGCCCGTCTCAGCGCCTTGCTGCGCGTGATCGTAGTGGTACTGCAGGTATTGGCCGTCAGCGGTGGCGCTTCGCCTTTCTTGCTGGTGCTGGGTGTCGTTCAACTGTTGCTGGCGGTACTGGAGTTTTCCCACAGATTATTCGAGCGCAACGTCGCCAAACCCACCCGAGAAGGGGCCCGTTCTTACTGATGGTTGGCGCCGATGCGGAGTTGACCCAGTTGCCGAGATTTCACCGATCGGTCAATCCCGGGGTCGGCATCAACACGACAATCCTGTTGGAACCGAGAACGGCCTGGACTGCTCAGGCCGTTTTTTAAAATGCTCCACGTGGAACATCGTGATTTTCAGCGTTGAGTCGCCGGCGCCACACTCTCCAATCGATACCCATACCCATAGATGGTCAACAGCTGCCAACCCCGGTCGGCCGTCAGGCCAAGCTTGTTACGCAGCCGATAGATATGCGTATCCAACGGTCTTGAAGAGACCATTTCCTCATGGCTCCAGAACCGCTCATAGAGGTACTCTCGGGAAAGCGGCCGTGCCAGGTTGGCAAACAAGCAACTGGCCAATCGGTACTCGCGTTCGGTCAGGTTGATTGGTTTGCCCGCACGGGTAACGGTGAGTTCGGCGTCATCGAAGGTCAGGTCGTTGAAGCTTTGTACTTCGTTGTTCGCGGACTTCTGAAAACCATGCCGACGCAAAACGGCGGTGACTCGCGCTTTGAGCTCATTGGGTCGAAAGGGTTTGCTGACGTAATCATCGGCGCCGCTGTTGAGCGCAGTGACAATATCGCTCTCGGCATCACGGCTGGTCAGCATGATGACCGCGGGGGGCGCTTCCATGTGTTCGCGTGTCCAGCGCAGTATCGCGATGCCACTGATATCAGGCAATTGCCAGTCGAGTATCAGCAGGTCAAAGGTTTCGCGGCGCAGTTGGCGCAGCAGGTCTTCACCGCGTTCGAAGCAATGCAGGGACCAGGGCTGTTCCGTGATACTGGGGATTTGTCGCAGTGTCTGTTCCACCCGCCGCAGTTCAGCGGGTTCGTCATCCAGTATTGCGACACGCATGTCGAAGGTCCTTTCTTCTAATATTAGGCAGCCGACGGCCTTGGATATATGGCACATACTGCACAGTTGCCGGCCTCTGAATCTGAAGAATTGTGGTCAGATTCAACGCCCCCTTGGAACTCTCGGTACGCTGATATCAAAGGGCCGTTAAGCCATTGAAAGTTCTCGATACCCAGGTGGGAAAGATACCGGCTCCCGATCGTAAGTAAAAGGATCAGCCGACAGGTACGCTGCCGCCAACACCTGCGCGTTGATGTCAGATGCCTTCTGGAACCCATACCTTAATGAGCACCATGACCCTCTCTCCCCGCGCGACGCGCCGTACCCTCCCCGCCCTGTTGATCCTGGTAGCTTCGGCCAGCGCCGGTGCCAAGACGCGTCCCCCCTACCTCGATGATGATTTTCTTTGCCGTGCGCAACCTTTGCCGGCCGTCGTCCAGCATGTCACCGGGGATGCCTGGAAACTCGACCCGCGAGGCAAGGCAATGCCTTTGCAGGAAGGCATGACCATCGATGAGCAGGAGGGTGTGAAGACATCGGCGTCGGCGTTTGTCAGCCTGTCGTTGGGGGATGGCTCGCGGCTGGTGCTGCCCTCCAGTTCCCAGGTGCGCTTGCGCCTGGTCGAGAAGCGGTCGATTCCGCAGGTCATACTCGAACAAGGCCAGGTTGAAGCGTATGTGATCAAGCGAGCCAGTGATTACGACCGGTTCCAGATCATCACCCCTGTCGGGGTGTTGGGTGTGCGAGGCACGCACTTTCGAGTACGTGATGACGGTGAACAGTCCATGCTGGAGGTGCTTGATGGTCAGGTGGCGGTCAATCGCGCCCTGAAAACCGCGCCTGCCGAAGCAGAGGTCAAGGTCGATGGCCGGCAAGGCCTGCTGTTCAAGCAACAAGGTGATCTTCACCCCGTTGAGTTACTGTCCGCGCCCAGGCTTATCGGCCAGGATGGGCAGAAAGGTGATGCGCCGGTCTGGCGTTTGTACCTGCGACCGTTGCCCGGTGCCCGGCGGTATCGCGCCCAAGTGGCGACTGATAAAGCCTTTATGAACATCCAGCAGGAAAACTTTTCCAGTGAGCCGAAAATGAGCTTCACTGGGCTCAAGGCATCGTTCTATCACGTTCGTGTATCGGCGTATGACGAGCATGGCCTGGAAGGAGAAACCGGGGTCTATGACATCTTCTACTACCCGCCCGCCACGCAGGCGCAGGCTTCCGGTGGCTGACCAATGATGTTCTGGCGCAAGGCCGAGAAACGCCAACCCACCCATGCCCAACGCCTGTTCCACGGGTTGGTCCGCGAGTGGTTGTGGATCGGTTTACTGTTGCTGCCGATCACGGCCTATCTGTCCTTGAGCCCCGGCCTCGCCCTGAACAATCCGTTGTATGACAGCCTGCGCCGTCTTACCCCCTTACCCGTTGACCCACGCATCTTGCTGGTAACAATTGATGACGCGAGCTTGAAAAAGCTCGGCCAATGGCCCTGGCCACGCAGCTTGCACGCCGACTTGATCGATCGCCTGAGTGCCGCGCAACCGGCAGGCATTCTGTTTGATGTGATCTTCAGCGAGCCCGGCAACGCTGCCAACGACAAACGCCTGGCCGAGGCAGTGTGCAACGCGGGGAATGTGCTGTTGCCACTGGTGCGCGAGGGCACCGCCAGCTACAGCGAGCCAGGGGAGCAGATGCTGCCGCTGCTCAAATGCGCCAAGGGCGTTGGGCATATTAATGTTGAGGCGGACAGCGACGGCGTGGTGCGCAGCCTGTACATGCGTGAAGGACCGCCTGCAGCCACCGCTGCGCAGTTGGCGTGGTTGGCGTACCAGTTGAGCGGCGAAGCCCAGGCCATGCCGGGGGAGCCCCAGGATTCAAGTGCTCAAACCTGGCATCGCGAGCACGCCATCCGTATCCCTTTCATCGCGCCGCACACTCATTTTCCCAGCGTGTCCTACGTCAGCGTATTACACGGTGAAGTCCCTTCCGAACTGCTACGTAATCGCCTGATCCTGGTGGGGGCTACCGCTTCGGGGATGGGTGACCGGTTCGTCACACCCCTCTCCTCCACCGTGGGCACGACCGCGGGGGTGGAGATCCAGGCCAACGTGCTCAATGGCTTGCTGCAAGGGCGCAGCATTGTCGATCTGCCTGGCTGGTTGGCGGCAACGATGGCGACGTTCCTGGTGGCGTTGTTGCTCGGCCTGCTGCTGTACCGGCCGCGCTATGCATTGTGGATGACGCTGGGCTGCATGGCGGTTGCGCTGCTCGGTTCCTGGGCGTTGTTACGCCTGGGGCACTGGTGGTCGCCGGCGGCCTGCCTGATTGGCCTGCTGTTGAGTTACCTGATCTGGAATTGGCGCCGCTTGAGTGTGATCCTCGCCTATTTCGGCTGGGAACTGGCGCGGCTGGATAACGAACCCAAAGTACTGCCCGAACGCCGTCGCGCGCCGGCCAGCAAGGGGGATGTGTTGCAGGCGCGTATCTTCGCCCTTGAGCAAGCTGTCGGTCGTACGCGGGACACTCGCCGCTTTATGGCCGATGGCCTGGAGTGCCTGCCGGTGGCGACGCTGATCACCGACCCCAAAGGCAACATCCTGCTGGCTAACCGCATCGCCCGCGATGTGTTCGGTAATGACCTGGTCAGCGAAAACCTTCTCGAACAACTCGCTGACCTGGGGTATCCACCGTTGCATAACGGCGTGCGACCCGCGCTTGCGGCGCTCGAACTCGTCGAGTTCCGCGACATTCATCAACGCAGTCTGCGAATGGAACTTGCGCCGCTTTTGCCCGCCGACGGTGACGTCGCACTCGGATGGCTACTGAGCCTGACGGACCTGAGTAAGGAGCGTGAGGCCCAGCAGCACCGCGAGACCATGCTGCGCTTCCTCTCTCACGACTTGCGCGCACCCCACTCGGCGATCCTCGCGCTGTTGGATGTGCACAATGGTGAGTCGCCCGTATTCGCCCAGATCGAGCAACAGGTTCGACGTGCCTTGAGCCTCACCGAGTCCTTCGTGCAATTGGCCAAGGCGGAAGCTGACGGCTACCAATTCCAGCCGACGCTGTTCGCCATGCTGGTGATGGATGCCTTCGACCAGGTGGCGCTGATCGCGCAGCTCAAGGGCATTCACTTGGTCCATGACCTCGACGAGGCGGACGAAGGCATGGTTTCAGCCGATCAATCGTTGCTCACGCGTTCGTTGTTCAACGTGCTGGAGAATGCGATCAAGTATTCCCCGTCCGGTACCACGGTAAGGTTGAGACACAGCAGCGTACAAGGCTGGTTGGAATGCCGCATCAGCGACCAGGGCCCGGGGATTGCCGCTGAAGATTTACCCGAGCTGTTCAGCCAGTATCGGCGCTTCGAGTCCGCCCAAGGCAGTGAAGGTCTTGGATTGGGGCTGACCATGGTCAAGGCCGTTGTAGAGCGCCATGGTGGCCTTATCAGGTGTGAAAGCGTGGTAGGCAAAGGCACCACATTCAGTCTGCAGCTGCCGTTGTTGGAAGACTGACCCGCGTACTATTCGGCTGTGTATAAAAAACCGGTCTCAAGGACCGGTTTTTTACTGCGCAAAAAACTTATGCACGTTTTTATGGATTTTATGATGCGGGGAAATATGTAATTAAATCAGGTTGTTAGACGGTAAAAATGCCAATTTGCCAACAATCCGTACACAGGTTATCCACAGAACCTCAAATCACCGGCGTCTCGACCACCACCGGCTCCGGTGGCAGCGAACCCATGGCGCGTTGCTGGGCTTCGTTCCACGCGGCAGCGCGGTCATTCAGCGCGGCAATGGCCCGCGGCCCTTCCCCCTCGGCGTACATCGGTTCGCCAATCACCACGGTGATAGTTCCAGCACGCTTGGCCCAACCGGTCTTTGGCCAGAACTTGCCGGCGTTGTGGGCAATGGGCAACACAGGCAGGTGGGCATTGACCGCCAACGCGGTGCCGCCCCGGGAGAACTTGCCGACGGTACCGTAGGGCACGCGTGTACCTTCCGGAAAGATCAGCACCCACACACCGTCCTTGAGCAACTCATCACCCTTCTTGGCCACGTGCTTGAGTGCGGCCTTGGGGTTGTCACGGTCGATGGCGATCGGCCGCAACATGGCCATGGCCCAGCCGAAGAACGGCACGTACAGCAGTTCACGCTTGAGCACCTGGCTCAGGGGCGAGAAGTACGCCGACAGGAAGAATGTCTCCCAGGTGCTCTGGTGGTTCGACAGAATCACGCAAGGCTGGTCCGGGACGTTTTCCGCGCCCTTGACCTCGAAACGGATGTTCAGGAACACCTTGGTTAGCCACAACGCACAGCGGCACCAATAGACGTTGATGAAGCGATAGCGCGCCTTGAACGGCAGGAAGGGCGCGATAAAAAAGCTCAGGGTGCACCAGAGAAACGAGCTGGTGCCCAACAGCAGGTAAAAGAAGAAGGTTCTGATGGCCTGCAAAATCGACATGGCGGCATTTACCGTTGCGGGACAACGCCCGCCTGTTAAAAGCGCACTCCCGAACAGTCCTTGGTCAGGAAGTCGAGGGCGGCTAGTTGTTGATAAGTTCTGCGGCAACCGCCGCCAGATCGTCAAAAATCAAGGTGCCTACCGGCAGGTTTTTCGCCTGGGTCTTTTCGCCTTTCCCGGTCTTAACCAAAACTGGCTGAGAGTCGACGGCTTTGGCCGCCTCCAGGTCACCGAGGCTGTCCCCGACGAACCATAGCCCAGCCAGGGGCACGTTGTAATGTTCTGCAATGGTTTTCAGCATGCCAGGCTTGGGTTTGCGGCAATCGCAGCCCTCATCCGGCCCGTGGGGGCAGTACACCACCAGCCCCACCTCACCGCCCTGCTCGGCCACCAATGTGCGCAAGCGCGCGTGCATGGCGTCCAGTGTGGCGATGTCGTAATAGCCGCGGGCGATGCCGGACTGGTTGGTGGCAATGGCCACCGTCCAGCCGGCTTTGCTCAACTGCGCGATGGCCTCGATCGAACCGGGCAATGGAATCCATTCCGCCACCGACTTGATGTAAGCGTCGGAGTCGTAATTGATGACTCCGTCCCGATCGAGAATCAGCAGTTTCAACATGATCAGCCCAGTACGGAAATGTCAGCGATGTTGATGAACAGGCCGCGCAGACGCGCCAGCATGGCGTAGCGGTTTTTCCGCACGCCAGCATCTTCGGCATTGATCATCACCGCTTCGAAGAACGCGTCCACCGGCTCACGCAAGGTGGCCAGGCGTGCCAGGGCTTCGGCGTAGTTACGTTCGGCGATCAGCGGCTTCACCGCGTTTTCGGCCTTGGCGATAGCCGAGTTCAACGAAAACTCCTTGGCATCGGCGAACAGGCCAGGGTCGACATCGGCGTTGCCCAGGCCTTCGGCCTTGCTCAGCAGGTTCGATACACGCTTGTTCACGGCGGCCAGGGCATCGGCTTCCGGCAGCTTGCGGAACGCTTGTACGGCCTGTACGCGTTGGTCGAAGTCCAGCGCCGAACCCGGTTGCAGGGCACGTACCGACAGGTACACCGAAACGTCCACGCCTTCGTCTTCGTAACGCGCACGCAGGCGGTCGAATACGAATTCGAGTACCTGTTCAGCCAGGCCGGTTTGCTTGACCTTGCCACCAAACTGGCCGACAGCGAACACCACGGCCTGGGTCAGGTCGAGGTCGAGCTTCTTGTCGATCAGGATCCGTAGCACGCCCAGCGCCGCCCGGCGCAGGGCATAGGGGTCTTTGCTGCCAGTAGGCAGCATGCCGATACCGAAGATACCCACCAGGGTGTCGAGTTTGTCGGCGATGGCCACGGCTGCACCGGTCAGGGTGGTCGGCAACTCGGCGCCAGCACCGCGCGGCATGTACTGCTCGTTCAGTGCCAGGGCGACATCGTCCGGCTCGCCGTCATTGAGGGCGTAGTAGTAACCGGCAACGCCTTGCATCTCCGGAAACTCGCCCACCATCTCGGTGGCCAGGTCGCACTTGGACAGCAGGCCGGCACGCGCGGCCCATGCAGCGTCACCCCCAATGCGCGGGGCAATGTAGGCCGCCAGCTTGGAAACCCGTACGGCTTTGTCGTAGACGCTGCCGAGTTTTTCCTGGAACACCACGTTTTGCAGGCGCAGGTTGAAGTCTTCGAGCTTCTGCTTCTTGTCTTGCTTGAAGAAGAACTCGGCGTCGGTCAGGCGCGGGCGCACGACTTTCTCGTTACCGGCGATGATCTGCTGCGGGTCCTTGCTCTCGATGTTGGCCACGGTGATAAAGCGCGGCAACAATTTGCCGTCCACGTCCAGCAGGCAGAAATACTTCTGGTTGTCCTGCATGGTGGTGATCAGCGCTTCCTGCGGCACGTCGAGGAAGCGTTCCTCGAACGAGCACACCAGCGGCACCGGCCATTCAACCAGGGCGGTCACTTCGTCGAGCAGGCTTGGCGGCACGATGGCAGTACCTTCCTGCAGGCGGGCCAGCTCTTCGGTGCGCTTGCTGATCAGCTCGCGACGCTCATTGGCATCCGCCAGCACGTACGCTGCACGCAGGTCATCAAGGTAGTTGGCCGGCGCGGTGATACGTACGCTTTGCGGGTGGTGGAAGCGGTGACCACGGGAATCGCGGCCGGCTTTCTGGGCAAGGATGGTGCAGTCGATGACCTGGTCACCGAGCAGCATCACCAGCCACTGGGTTGGGCGCACGAACTCTTCCTTGCGTGCCCCCCAGCGCATGCGCTTAGGGATCGGCAGGTCGTTGAGGGAGTCTTCAACGATCGTCGGCAACAGGCTGGCGGTCGGCTTGCCCTTGATGACCTGGCTGAAACGCAGTTTCGGGCCGCTCTGGTCGATCTCGCTCAGCTCGACGCCACACTTCTTGGCGAAGCCCAGTGCGGCTTGCGTCGGGTTGCCTTCGGCGTCGAAAGCCGCCTGGCGTGGCGGGCCGTCGAGGTTGATGCTGCGGTCCGGCTGCTGGGTTTCCAGCGCGGTCAGCAACACGGCCAGGCGACGTGGCGCGGCATAGACTTTTTTCGCGGCAAACTTCAGGCCGGCGGTCTGCAGGCCCTTTTCGATACCGGCCAGGAACGCATCGGCCAGGGTGTTCAATGCCTTGGGTGGCAGCTCTTCGGTGCCCAGTTCAACCAGGAAATCTTGAGCACTCATTGTGCAGCCTCCAGCTTAGCCAACACTTCATCACGCAGGTCCGGGGTGGCCATCGGGAAGCCCAGCTTGGCGCGAGCCAGCAGGTAGGCTTGGGCGACGGAACGCGCCAGGGTGCGTACACGCAGGATGTATTGCTGACGCGCGGTTACCGAGATGGCACGGCGGGCGTCCAGCAGGTTGAAGGTATGGGACGCCTTCAACACCATTTCATAGCTCGGCAACGGCAGCGGCTGATCCAGTTCGATCAGGCGCTTGGCTTCGCTTTCATAGAAGTCGAACAGTTCGAACAGCTTCTCGACGTTGGCGTGTTCGAAGTTATAGGTCGACTGCTCCACTTCGTTCTGGTGGAACACATCGCCGTAAGTCACTTTGCCGAACGGGCCGTCAGCCCACACCAGGTCGTAGACCGAGTCCACGCCTTGCAGGTACATGGCCAGGCGTTCAAGACCGTAGGTGATCTCGCCGGTCACCGGGTAGCACTCGATGCCGCCCGCTTGCTGGAAGTAGGTGAACTGCGTCACTTCCATGCCGTTGAGCCAGACTTCCCAGCCCAGGCCCCAGGCGCCCAGGGTTGGCGACTCCCAGTTGTCTTCGACGAAACGGATGTCGTGGACCAGCGGGTCCAGGCCGACATGTTTCAGCGAGCCCAGGTACAGCTCCTGGAAGTTGTCCGGGTTCGGCTTCAGTACCACCTGGAACTGGTAGTAGTGCTGCAGACGGTTAGGGTTTTCGCCGTAGCGGCCGTCAGTCGGGCGACGACTGGGCTGCACATAAGCGGCGTTCCAGGTTTCCGGGCCGATGGCCCGCAGGAAGGTTGCGGTGTGGAAAGTGCCGGCGCCTACTTCCATATCGTAGGGCTGAAGTACCACACAACCTTGCTCGGCCCAGTATTGCTGGAGGGCGAGGATCAAGTCTTGGAAGGTACGCACGGCTGGCGTAGGCTGGCTCACGAAATTCACCTGTTACTTGGGCTGCGATTTAAAGAGCGGGAGTATACCCGATTCGGCCGCGCCACCATCCCCTGGAGCCTTATGCCACGCTGCTTTTGGTGTTCTGAAGATCCGCTGTACATGGCTTATCACGATCAGGAGTGGGGAACGCCGCTGCGCGACGCGCAGGGTTTGTTCGAGTTGCTTTTGCTCGAAGGGTTCCAGGCGGGCCTTTCCTGGATCACCGTTTTACGCAAACGCGAGCATTATCGAAAGGTCTTGTTCGGTTTTGATGCGCAGCGGTTGGCGCGCCTGACCGACGCTGATATCGAAGCGTTGATGCTCGACCCAGGCATTGTGCGCAATCGCTTGAAGCTCAACGCGACCCGCCGAAATGCCGCGGCCTGGCTGGCGCTGGAGGACCCCGTGGGATTGCTCTGGTCGTTTGTCGGCGGCGTGCCCAAGATCAATCATTTCAAGGACCGCAGCGAAGTCCCGGCGATTACGCCGGAGGCTGAGGCCATGAGCCGTGCCCTGAAAAAAGCCGGTTTCACCTTTGTCGGCCCGACCATTTGCTACGCGTTCATGCAGGCTTCAGGCATGGTCATGGACCACACCCAGGACTGTGACCGTTACGCGGACCTGGCCAACGCCGGTTAGAATGCGCGCTTTGCGCACTACACACGATCAGGAGTGACCTGTGGAAAAGTTTAAAGGCGCCTTGCTGGTAGGCGCTCTTCGGTTGTTTGCCCTGCTGCCTTGGCGCGCGGTGCAAGCCGTGGGTTCGGCCATTGGCTGGATCATGTGGAAAACCCCCAACCGCTCCCGCGACACGGTGCGGATCAACCTCTCCAAGTGCTTCCCGGACATGGACCCGGCCGAACGCGAGCGCCTGGTGGGCCGCAGCCTGATGGACATCGGCAAGTCCTTGACCGAAAGCGCCTGCGCCTGGATCTGGCCGGCGCAGCGTTCCATCGACCTGGTGCGCGAGGTCGAGGGCCTGGAAGTGCTGCATGAAGCCCTGGCCTCAGGCAAAGGTGTAGTCGGTATCACCAGCCACCTGGGCAATTGGGAAGTGTTGAACCATTTCTATTGCAGCCAGTGCAAACCGATCATTTTCTACCGCCCGCCCAAGCTCAAGGCCGTGGACGACTTATTACGCAAGCAGCGCGTGCAACTGGGTAACCGCGTGGCCGCCTCCACCAAGGAAGGCATCCTCAGTGTGATCAAGGAAGTGCGCAAAGGTGGCCAGGTGGGCATCCCCGCCGACCCTGAACCGGCGGAATCCGCCGGGATCTTCGTGCCGTTCTTCGCTACGCAGGCGCTGACCAGCAAGTTCGTGCCGAACATGCTCGCCGGCCATAAGGCCGTCGGTGTTTTCCTGCATGCGCTGCGCCTGCCGGATGGCTCGGGCTACAAAGTGATCCTGGAAGCGGCGCCGGAAGACATGTACAGCACCGACACTGCTACGTCCTGCGCGGCGATGAGCAAGGTGGTGGAGCGTTACGTCGGCGCCTACCCAAGCCAGTACATGTGGAGCATGAAACGCTTCAAGAAGCGCCCGCCGGGTGAGGCGCGGTGGTACTGACCCAAGGCCAATACAAAACCAAATGTGGGAGGGGGCTTGCCCCCGATAGCGGCGGTTCAGCCAAATATGCATTGGCTGACACCCTGCTATCGGGGGCAAGCCCCCTCCCACGTTTTGAACTGCGTTTGACGTTAGACCCAGATGGCATCCCACAACGGGTAGTCGCCAATCCGTTCCACCAACCCCGCCCGCAATGGATTCGCCACCACATACCTGGCCATTTTTACCAGGTCATCTTCCTTGCGCAGTGCCCGGTCATGGAAGCTCTCTTGCCAGAGCCGCCCCTTGCGACCACTTACGCCATTGACGGATCGCGTGCTCTTGGATTTCACCTGCCGCATCAAATCCGCCAGCGAGCCTTTCTGTAGCTCGACAATCCAATGAAAGTGGTCCGGCATGACCACCCAAGCCAGGGAGTTCGCCAGCCCTTGGTACTGGGCTAACCGAAATTGCCAGACCACCAAGCGACCGAGATGGAAATTGTTGAATATCGGTATGCGTTCGTGGGTGTTGGTGGTGATGAGGTAGATGCGGTTGGGTTCGCTGACGCGGCCGATGCGCAGGCGGTGTGAAGCGGGTAAATCTGCCATTCCCTGGCCCTCTCAAGATGTGCCTGGAGAGGCTAGATTGGAGGGCAAGAGGCTGATGGGCAGGCTGTTGGCAGGATGTGTCTGGAAGGGCGCTATCGGGGGCAAGCCCCCTCCCACAGGGGCTCAGCGGCGTTTATACATTATGTGTCTGACACAGCATCAGTGTGGGAGGGAGCCCCCTCCCACAGGGGAGCTGCGGTGTTCATACAGTATGTGTCTGACACAGCATCAGTGTGGGAGGGGGCTTGCCCCCGATAGCGGTGGGTCAGCTACGGATGAACTGGCTGTCCTCCTGCATTTAGCCTGAACGGTGCCTGAGGGCGTTGTCAGGCCTCAGGCTGCCAACCGCCGCCCAGGGCTGTGACCAAGCCGATACTCGCCTGCAACTGCCGCGTCTGCACCGCCTGCAATGTCCGCTGGGCTTGCAATGCCGCCGTCTGCGCCGTCACCACATCCAGGTAACTCACCGCGCCCGCCTGATAGCTGTTCATCGCCAGGGACTGGGTGTGCTGCGCCGCATCTGCCGCGGCTTGTTCATCCTGTGCCTCCTGCTGCAAATCCCTGAGCTGCGCCAGGTTATCTTCCACCTCACGCACGGCCTTCAGCACCCGGCTGCGATACTGCGCCGACGCCTCTTCAAACTCGGCCTTGGCCTGGCGTTCATTGGCACTCAAGCGCCCGCCATCAAAGATCGGTAAATTCACCAATGGCCCCAGCGCCCAATATCGATTCCCCGCAGACAGCAGGTTGCCCACCCCTTGCGTCTGCCCCCCGATCAACCCGGTCAAACTGAAATCCGGATACCACGCCGCCTTGGCCACGCCGATATTCGCATTGGCGGCAAACACCCGGCGTTCCGCCGCGGCAATATCCGGGCGGCGTTGCAGCAGGTGGCTGGGCAACTGCGAGGGAATCCCGGGCAGGGTCATCAGGTGTTGGCTCTGCGGCAGCGTAAAGTCACTGGCCGCCACGCCCACCAGTTCACCGATCGCATGTTCGGTGAGGTTGCGCTGGCCGGTGACTTCATCCAGTTGTGCCTTGGCTTCGGCCAGTTGATTTTGCGCGCGAGTCAGGTCCAGTTCGGAGGCGATCTGGCCTTCATAACGGCTGCGCGTCAGTTGCAGTGCCTGGCTGTAATCCTCCAGCGAACGGTTGAGAATCCGACGCTGTGCATCCAGCCCATTGAGCTGCACATACAGCGTCGCCAGCTGATGTTGCAGGCTCAGGCGCGCCACGGCCAAGTCATCGCCGGACGCTTGCGCCTGGGCATCACCGGCCGCGACCTGGTTGCGGATTTTGCCCCACAGGTCCAGGTCGTAGCTCAGGGAAAAACCGGCGGTGTTGCTGTTGTATACCGATGGCTGCGTATCCCCGCGCAGCGGCCGTGAATCCGATTGGCGCTGGCGCAACGGCTGCGCGCTGGCGGTGATTTGCGGGAACAGCCCGGCATGCAGTTGGCTGGCATACGCCTGGGACGCATCGAAGTGCGCCAGCGCTGCCGCCAGGTCCGGGTTGGCCTCGATCAGTTGTTGTTGCAGCTGATTCAGGCGCGGCTCGTGGTAGAGCGTCCACCACTGCGGCGCCAGTTGGTCGGACGGCTGCGCGCTGTGCCATGGACCGTCGCTGGTCTGTTCGCGGTAGTTCGCCGGCAGGTCGATCGACGGCACGTGGTAGGTCGGCGCCATCGAGCAGCCTTGCAATGCCAGCAGCATCAACGCCGCGAGGGGCTTAAGCCTTGGGCGCATGCGCACCTCCGGAGGCGTCGGCCAGTTGCACCGGGTCGCCTTCGCGCAGGGCGTCGGGCGGGTTGTCGACGATGCGGTCAGCGGGTTTCAGGCCCTGGTCGATGACCAGGCGTTCGCCGAGGTCGAGGCCGATATGGATGTCTTGCAGGTGCACATGGTTCCGCGCATCGAGCACCGCGACCTGAGTGCCTTGGGCACGGAAGATCAGCGCACTGGCCGGGATGCTGACGCCATGAGTATCCGCCGGAATCGGCAGGGTGGCTTCGGCGTAATCACCGGGCAGCAGTTCGCCGTGGGGGTTGTCGGCGACGAACTGCGCGAGCAGGGTGCCGGAGCGACGGTCGATGGCGGTGGAGTCGCCGATCAGGCGCGCCTTGAAGTGTTTGCCGGGATGCTCAGGCACCGTCAGTTCGGCTTCCAACCCTGGGTGAATCACCGCCGCATAGTTCTGCGGTACCGGCACATAGAGGCGCAATTGGTGGGTGTCGGCGATGTTGAACAGTTCCGGATCGCTGTCGGTATCGGCCTTGATCAACTGGCCGATATCGGTGTTGCGCGCGGTGATGGTGCCGGCGAAGGGGGCCCGGATGGTCTTGTAGCTTTCCAGCGCCGATAGCCGTGCATAGTCGGCCGCGGCCGCCTCGGCGTTGGCCTTTGCGGCTGCGGCGTTGGAGGTTTTTTCATCGGCTTCCTGGCGTGACACCGAGTGGCTGCCCAGCAGGTTTTGCCAGCGTGTGGCGGTGGTTTCGGCCAAGCGTGCATTGGCCTGTTGCTGCACCAGGCGCGCATGGGTTTGCGCCAGTTGCTGGTCGAGGTCGGGGCTGTCGATCTCGGCGAGGATTTGCCCGGCCTTGACCTGGCTGCCGATATCAACTTTCCAGTCCTTCAGGTAACCGCTGACCCGCGCATGGATCGGCGCCTTGCTCCAGGCCTCGAGGTGCGCGGGCAGGCGCAGGGTGTCGCCGGCCACGTTCTGTTGTGGCTGGAACACCATGACTTGGGGGATGGCGGCGGTTTCGGTCCAGGCGGTGACCGATTGTTCGTGCATCGTGCGGGCATGCAGGCCGTTGGCGACCAACAGGGCGGCCAGGGTCAGGCCGCCGACACCCATGAGCATCAGACGCTTGCGCGAGGGGTTGTGATCAGACGACATGTGGGTTTTCTCCAGCAACTGCGCGAGTAGAGTGACGACCGTGGACCAGGCTGAAGACCACGGGAACAAATAACAGGGTGGCGACGGTGGCGCAGATCAAGCCGCCGATCACCGCTCGGCCAAGGGGCGCGTTCTGTTCTTCGGAAAGGGCCAGGGGCAACATGCCGATGATCATCGCCAGGGCCGTCATGCACACCGGGCGAAAGCGCGTATAGCCGGCTTCCAGCGCGGCCTTCAGAGCATCGCCATGCTCGGCCAGGCGTTCGCGGCAGAAGCTCACCACCAGGATCGAGTTGGTGGTGGCCACGCCCATGCACAGGATCGCGCCGGTCAATGCCGGCACCGACAACGACGTCCCGGTGAGGAACAGCATCCACACGATCCCTGCGAGCGCCGCCGGCAATGCGGTGATGATCACGAACGGATCGACCCACGACTGGAAGTTGACCACGATCAGCAGGTAGATCAGCACCACCGCGCCGAGCAGGCCAAAGCTCAAGCCGCTGAAGGCTTCGTGCAGCGCATCGATCTGGCCATGCAGGCTGATCACCGCGCCCTTGGGACGCATCGATGCGGTGTCGTCCAGCACTTTTTGCACGTCGCGGGCCACGCCGCCGAGGTCACGGCCTTGCACGTTGGCGTACAGGTCCAGGGTCGGTTCGATGTTGTAGTGCGTGACCACTGCCGGGCTTTGCACGCGGGAGATGGTCGCCACGCCGCCGAGGATCTGCGACTGGCCGTCGGCACCGGTCACCGGCAGCGCTTCCAGCGATGGCAGGCTGTCGAGACGATATTGCGGGGTGGCGGCGACGATGGAATAGGACACGCCATTGGCCGGGTTAAGCCAGAAGGTCGGTGCGGTTTGCGAGCTGCCGGCGAGGGAGGCGACCATGCTGTTGGTCACGTCCCGTTCGGTAATGCCCAGGCCGTTGGCGCGCATACGGTCGACATTCACTTGCAGCGACGGGTAGCCGGTGGACTGCTGGATACGCAGGTCGGCGATGCCGGGTACGTGTTGCAGTCGACGCTCAAGCTCCACGGCATAGGCGCGGTTTTCTTCATCGCTGCGCCCGGAGATTTTCACGTCCAGCGGAGCCGGCGCGCCGAAGTTGAGGATCTGGCTGCTGATGTCCGCTGGCAGGAAGGCGAAGTGGCTGCCGGGGAAACTCTGCGGCAGCGCCTCACGCAGTTTTTTCACGTAGTCCGCGGTGGGCGCGTGGCCCTTTTTCAGGCTGACCTGGATATCACCGTCCTGCGGACCGATGGTGCCGCTGCTGCTGTAGGCCATGTCGATGCCGCTCAGCGGAATGCCGATATTGTCGACGATGGTGTCCAGCTCTTCGGCGGGGATCACTTCGCGAATCCGCGCTTCAATCCGGTCGAAGGCCGCCGCGCTTTCTTCGATCCGCGTGCCCAGCGGCAGGCGCACATGCAGCGCCAATGCGCCGGCATCGGTGGCGGGAAAGAAGTCCTGGCCGAGGCTCGGCAGCAGCAGGAACGACGCCAGCACACAGGCCAGGAAGCCGACGATAAAGCCCTTGCGGGTGCCCAGCGCGAGGGTCAGCAGGCCATGGTAGGTGTCGCGGATATTCGAGAAGTGACGCTCGAACCCCTGCTGGAAATTCAGCACCGATTGCAGCAGGGCATTGCGCGGTTGGCGGTGCTGCTCGCCTTCGTGGTGGTTGATGAAGTCATCTTCCGGATGATGCCCCGCACCGGGCTCCGGCGTGTGCGGCTTGAGCAGGAACATCGCCAGGGTGGGCACCAGGGTGCGCGAAAGGATGAACGAACTGGCCATGGCGAAGATCACCGCCAGGGCCATCGGCCGGAACAGGTAACCGGCGATGCCTTGCAGCAAAAACATCGGCACAAATACGATGCAGATGCACAGCAGGGAGACGAATGCCGGGCCGACGATCTGCGCGGCGCCGTCGAGGATCGCGGTCTTCACCGCCTTGCCTTGTTCCAGGTGCCAGTTGATGTTTTCGATGGTCACCGTGGCGTCGTCCACCAGGATCCCCACCGCCAGCGCCAGCCCGCCGAGGGTCATCACGTTAAGGGTTTGCCCGCTGACCGCCAGCAGCGCGATGGCCGACAGCACGGCCAGGGGAATCGATGCGGCGATGATCAGCGTGGAGCGCCAGCTGCCGAGGAACAACAGGATCATTGCGCTGGTCAGCAGCGCGGCGATGATGCCTTCCTGGGCCACGCTGCCCACCGATTGCTTGACGAATACCGAGGCGTCGCCCAACAGCGAAGTCTTCAGCGACGGCGGCAGGGTTTCGTTGATGCGCGGCAGCATCTGGCGGATGCCGTCGATGATCGACAGGGTCGAGATGCTGCCGTTTTTCAACGCCGGCATCAGCACCGCGCGATGGCCGTCGACGCGCACGATATTGGTCTGCGGCGGCGAGCCGTCGCGCACGTGGGCCACCTGGCCGATGGTGATCAGTGCGCCATCAACCGTTTTGATCGGCAGGTCGTTGAGCTCATCGATGGCCTTCGGGCTGTTGTTGAGCAGGATCGTGTATTCGTTGGGGCCGAGCTTGGCGGTGCCCACCGGGATGATCTGGTTTTGCAGCGCCAGGGCGTTGCCCACGTCCTGTGCCGACAAGCCCTTGGCGGCCAGCGCCTGCGGGTCGAGGTCGAGGGTGATCTGGCGCTGTTTGCCGCCCATCGGCGTGGGCATGGCCAGGCCGGGCAGGGCGCTCAAGGGCAGGCGGATATTGTTCTGCACCAGGTCGCGGATCCTGGCTTCAGACAGCGTCGGGCTGGAGAACGCCATTTGCAGGATCGGCACCGTCGAGGCGCTGTAGTTGAGGATCAGCGGCGGCGTGATGCCCGGCGGCATTTGCTTGAGTACGGTTTGTGACACCGCCGTGACTTGGGCATTGGCGGTGCGGATATCCACGCCGGGTTGGAAGAAGATCTTGACGATGCCCATGCCGGGCAGCGATTGCGATTCGATATGTTCGATGTCGTTGACGGTGGTGCTCAAGGAGCGTTCATAGGTGTAGATCACCCGACCGGCCATGGCGTCCGGCGACAGGCCGTTGTATTGCCACACCACGGCGACGACGGGGATGCCAATATCGGGAAAAACATCGGTGGGGGTGCGCAGGGCCGCCATGGGCCCGACGATGCAGATAAATATGGCCAGCACGATAAACGTGTATGGCTTTTGCAGTGCGGTCTTTACCAGCCCGAGCATGCGTGAACCTCCGGAGGGAGCAGGATTGCAAACCCCGGCAGTCTTGACCGACCCACCTAACACGCACCTTTCAGCCAGGTGAAGGAAGTTTTAGTTATGCGCTGAAGATCGTTTCATGTGTATTCATTTGTTCTACAAAGGCGAGCTCCTCAAGCTTGTACCCCATCGGACGCGAGTCACTTTTCTGCGTCCAGCGCCTTGATCGATGTCCTTTGGAGCCCTGCCATGAACTTGAAAAACCTGTCACTTAAACCACTCCTGCTGATTCCCGCCCTGGGCGCGGTCTTGTTGTTGTCGGCCTGTGCCGGCCCGATTCCCAAGGCTGACCCGAGCGAAGCCTGGATCGGCTTGAAGGAAGAAGCCCCGAATGACTTGATGGCCGAGCGCGTGGATGGCAAACGCGTGGATGACGGGCGCTTTTTTGAAGTGCCACCGGGGGACCACCGCCTGGATGTGACGCTCTATGAGGAGGAACCGGGCGACGATAACCAGCAGGATTGCCAGGGCCGCGTGGAGTACAAGCACTTCAAGGCGGGTGAACACTACACCCTGGTGGAATCCAGCCTGGGCACCACTGTGCGCGCATCCCTGATGGATGGTCACGGTAAGGAAGTCGCCGCGACGCAGGACTTCAATTGCATGCCTGGCTAGGCGTGGTGCACCGCGCGCTTATGCGGCTTGGCGGGCGCAGTGGGTCTGGCGTGGGGGTGATGGTGCCGGCGGGTAATGCGCAACACCCCCCACAACATGGCGCCGGCTACCGCCAGCCAACCGCAGATCAACAGGACAATCGTTGTTGCAAGGCTCATTCGGGCCTCCTTCGCCCCGTAGGGGGCACACACAGTCTTCTCAATGGACAGTCTAGCTACCCGGCGGTTGCCTGCTATTGACCAATGGTCGTGTCCATCCAACTTGTTTGCTCTATCACCGCGTGTTTACTGGGGTTCTCGGCTATAGAGAACGCCATTGCCCGCGGTTTACTGTCGGCGCGATTGGGCTATGATCAGGCCCCTCACCGACAGTTGATCAAGAGAGTAAAAAATTGCGGTTACGGTCGAACGTTAAAACATCCTGGTTGCTGGCCTGTGCCCTCGGGCTGGCGGCCTGTTCCGGTCATCCGTCGAAGCTTGCGGGCTTGCCGGAGCGCGTTGAACTCAATGGCGTCCCGACGTTTCGCAGCGATGCCTATCAGAGCGGTCCTACGGCATTAGCCAGCATGCTGTCGCAACAAGGCATTGTGATGACACCGGGCTTGCTCGATAAACCGCTGCGCTTGCCCGCTGCGCAGGCTGATCTGGAGCGCAACATGCAGGTGCTGGCGCGTGAGTACGGGCTGATGGTGTACCCGCTGGAGGCCAAGCTGACCGCGGTGCTGGCGCAGGTGGCGGCGGGCTACCCGGTGATGGCGCGCATCAGTGGCCGGTTCTGGTCTGAACCGCACTACGTGGTGGTGGTCGGCTTTAACCAGCAGAAGAGCACCGTGTTGTTGCGTTCAGGCATGGACCGGCGACTGTTGATGGGCTTCAGTGATTTTGAATCGGCGTGGAAGAGCGCCGGACACTGGGCCATCCTGACCCAGCGCCCGAGCCAGTTGCCGGCCAACGTGGACGCACAACGCTGGCGTGAAGCCGCCAACGCCACTGCCCAGGCCGGGCAGGAGCAGGCAGCGGCGCAGGCGCTCAAGGTGTTGGCTGAGAAAAAGTAAGCGCCACCTACACCACCGCGCCAAACAGCGCTCCTACGGTCGCCGTAACGCCCATGGCGAGTGCCCCCCACAGGGTCACTCGCCAAGCGCCGGTGATGATGCTTGCTCCGCCGGCCTTGGCCGCGACGCCGCCCAGGCTGGCCAGAAACAGCAGGGACATGCCGGATATCCACGGCACCACGCTGTGGGGCGGCGCGATCACCGTTACCGCGAGTGGCAATGCGGCACCGACCACAAAACTGGCGGCCGAGGCGAGTGCCGCTTGCAGCGGTTTGGCCGTGAGTGCCTCGCTGATGCCCAACTCGTCACGGGCATGTGCGCCCAGGGCGTCGTGTGCCATTAACTGATCGGCGACTTGGTGGGCCAGTTCGGGTGACACCCCGCGGTGCATGTAGATGTGGGCAAGCTCGCTATGTTCGGCCTTCGGGTTGCTCGCCAGCTCCGCCCGTTCCCGTGACAGGTCGGCCCGCTCGGTATCGGCTTGGGAATGCACGGAAACGTATTCGCCGGCCGCCATGGACATTGCGCCCGCCACCAACCCGGCCATGCCGGTGACGAGCAGCGAAGCGTGGGTAGCGTTGGCGGCAGCGACGCCGATCAGCAGGCTGGCGGTGGAGACGATACCGTCGTTGGCCCCCAGGACTGCGGCGCGCAGCCAGCCGATACGATCACTGCGATGGGACTCGGTGTGCCGGTGCATGAATTTCATGGTTGAGCGGGACTCGCGTTTGTTGGCGGGGTTTGGGTCGGACGGTTCTCAATCTGCGCCTGCAGAATGCCGCCGACAATCGATATTTCCTTGAGTTGGTCACCCTCGCGCAGCACGAACAGCGCGTCCATACCGAGCGCCTGCGCCAGGCGTGGGCCTTCGATCTCGCCGAGCACCATCAACGCCGTGGCCCAGGCATCGGCAAGCATGCACGAGGCGGCTACCACCGTGACGGCGGCGATTGTATTGCACAAGGGCGCGCCAGTGGCCGGGTCAAGGGTGTGGGCATACTGTCGCCCCTTGAGGTCAACCCAGTGCCGGTAGTCGCCAGAGGTGGCGATGGCTGCATCGCAGAGCTCCATCACGCCCATGACTTCCCGCCGGCCCCGGCACGGCTTTTCAATGGCCACGACCCAAGGTTGGGCATCCGGCTTGACGCCTCGGGCCCGCATTTCGCCGTCGATACCGACCAGGTAGCGGGTCAGCCCGAAACCGTCCAGGCAGCGTGCCAGTTCATCGACGCCAAAGCCTTTGGCGATCGCGTTGAGGTTCAGGTGCAGCGGCGCGTGTTTGCGCACTTGATGTCGTTGCAGGTCCACCGTCAACCCCGCATGGGCGCTCAGACGGGGGCGTGGCGCCAGGGTGTCGACGTTGTGTGCGGTGATCGTGGGTGCGCCGGGGCCAAAGCCCCAGGCCTCGACCTGGTCACCGACCGCGATGTCGAAGGCGCCGGCGGATTGCTGGCTGACCCGCAGTGCTGTCGCCAATACGCTGGCCAGTTCCTTGGGCACCGGCAGCCAGGTCTGCTCGGGGGCGGCGTTGAGGCGATTGAGGTCGGAATCGGCTTTCCAGAGGGACATTTGCTGGTCCACCCGCTCCACGGCCTGGGCCAGGCTGCGGCTGATCGCCTCGATGTCGAGGCCCGCCTCGGCATAGAACACGGCGCTGTAGCGCGTGCCCATGGTCTCGCCGTTGAGGCTGTAGCGTTGGCTATCAGTAGACATCTTCACGGTAGCGTCCTTGTGCCTTGAGGGCTTGCACACTCAAGTTGAGTGGCACCAGTACTTCATCCAGGGCCTGCATCACGCCTTTGGCCATCTCGCGACTGCCACACACCAGCACCTGGGCGCCTTTTTCAATCAGCCGCCGCAACGCCAGGGCATCGTTGATCAACCGGTCTTGCACGTAGCTGCGGTCCTGCACTTGGGAAAACGCGGCGCGTAACGTGGTCAGGCGGTGGTCGGCCAGGTAACGGTTGAGCTCCGGTTCATAGAGGAAATCCGACGCCGGGTTACGCCCGCCCCAATACAGGTGCATCGGGTGCCTGGCCTTGTTGTTGCGAATAAAACCGGCCAGGGGGCCAATGCCGGTACCCGCACCAATCAGGATCACCGGGTGTGCACCCGACGCCGGGCGAAATTGCGGGTTGGGTTGGATAAAGGCTTCGATCGACGCGCCGATTGCCAGGCCATGCAGGAAACCCGAGCACAGCCCACCTTCGTGTTTGCGCACGCAAATCTCCAGTACGCCATCGTCACGGCTGCTGGCCAGCGAATAAAAGCGTGGCAACGGGCTGCCCGGCGGGTAGATGCCGACCAGATCGCCGGCCTGGAAACGCGGCAGCCCGCCGGGTGCCTTGAACCGCAGGACGTGGGTCGGTGCCTGTACTTGCTCGCCATAGACAGTGCATTCGGCCAGTACCAGTTGATGGGTACGTGGTCGCTCAGGGTTGTGGACCAGTTTCAACGCCTGCCCGAGGACTTCACCCAGGTCCAGGCCCCAGCGCATGAACTCCTGGGAGGACTGGCGGTTGATGGTTTCCAGTGGCAATAACGCCACGCCGCCGGCCTGCTCCATGGCGGCCTGCACGACGTGGGCGTATTGGCAGAACTGCGCAAACTGTCGATCGCCAAAACCCAGTACGGCAAAAGGCAGGCCGGGTTTGATCGCGCATTGCTCCAGCCGTTTGAGGAACTGTGTGGCCGAGGCGGGCGCGTCGCCGTCGCCGTGAGTGGCCGTCAGGATCAATACCCGCTGCGCGCTGCGGTAATCCCCTGTCCATTCATTCATCGCTGCGCTATGCACCCGATGGCCGGCCTGGTGCAGCGCGTCATGCAAGGTGCTGGCAAAGCCCCAGGTGGTGTTGTTTTCACTGCCCACCAGAATCACGCTGTCGGCGGCGTGGGCAGGGCTGTTATGACGAATGCGCGGGCCGGCCTTGCGGCGGCGCCACCAGAGCAGCATGCCGGTCACGCTCATCAGGGGCACGCTGAGGGCGCAGAGGCCAAGGAACAAGCCCAGCCACCAGAGGCCTTCACCGGTGTGCAATTGATAAATCAATTGGTAAAGGTCATGCAGCGAATCATGGGCCTGATAAGACACCAACGCGCCGCTGACCGGGTCCACGTAGCCGTCGCCCTGGGCGGTGCGCAGGGAAAACACGTCCTGCGGGTGACCGGGGCTCGGGTATACCAGTTCGCGCAGGTCATTCAGGTCGGTGGCCTGCAAGGCTTGCAGGTTGGCCACCGGCTGCGCCGCGCCGGCGCTGATGGCGGTCGGGAAGGCCGGCTCGCTCTGGCTGCCGTCGGCGACCAGGCCAAAGGTGGTGGCGCACAGGTAGAGCCCCGTCAGGGCCGAGAGCAACAGGCCAAGCACCGCCAGGCGCCCGACTTCGGCATGCCAGCGTTGGCTGAACGTGCCCCGCAGCGGTCGCAGCAGGTTGCGCAGGCCGCCCAGGCGGCGCGCCAGCAACAGCGCGCCAGACACTGAAAGGATCAGCATGAAAAACGCGCCGATACCCGCGACCCCATGCCCTGCGGTGCCCATGAACAGCGAGCGATGCAGGTCTTTGACCCAGCGCGAAACGGCCGACGGTTCGTAGGGGCCAAGGCCCTCGCCCGTCAGTGGATCGACCGTTTGCGCAGCGGCCTGGCCGTCCTGGTTGTAGTAGATGATCAACGTCCCGGACGCGGTGCGCTGAATCTGCTCCACCCCCGGAAAATGCTGGGCGATGCGTCCGGCCAACTGGCCGACATTGAGCTGCCCGGCCTCGATTGACGTGCTGTGCAGGCGTTCCAGCGCTGGGTTGACGGACAACACTGCGCCGCTGATGGCCATGATCATGACCAGCAGGGCGGCGATCAGTCCGGGCAGTGAGTGGAACTGGCGAAGCATGTTCAGCCTCCAGAAGTGGCGAGTACTACAGGGCGTAGGTAAACGACTCGACGTAAGTGTTGCCGCTGACCGGCTTGCTCGACCCGCTCGATGTCAGGGCAACGCTGACGTCGGCGCGGCTGTCGCGTTTGTCTTCCACGGCGCTGTCGATACGGATCTGATACCCGGCATCGATCAAGGTGTCGGCCAGTTCAACGCTGACGGTGAGGGTGTCGCCGCTGCCGACGCTGGCACCGCTGAGCCCGTCAAACTCGCTTGGGTTCATGCCGCTGCCACGGGCCCAGTCGCTCAGGTGGCGGTAGTACTTGGCTTTCTTGCCGGCCACCCAAAGGGTTTTCTGGTACTGGCCGTTGGCGTCAGTGACATAGATCGCCAGGTACGCACCGTTGCCGCTGTAGGGCTTGAGCTGGGTGGTCAGGGTGACTTCTCGGGCCTGGGCCAGGCTCGGGAGAGCAAGGGCGCCGGCGAGGCAGGTTGCAGCGAAGAGTGTTTTCATGGGGATGTCCTGGTTGAGCGTTGTGGCGAAAGCCTGGACCTGCTGGCTGACAGCAACCTGAAAGCCTTGGAAAGCGTCAGGCTCATTGAGCACCAGGGCGGTCGAGGTAATCCCGTGCGTCGCCGTTGTCGCCGAAATGGATTTCCAGTTTGCGCAGGCGAAGCGAGGCGGGTGCGTAGCTGGCTTCGATCGCATTGCCCTTGCGGTCGGTGGCCTTGAGCGTGTAGCAACCGTCGTCGACCTTGATGCGCTGCACACTCCAGCCGTATTGCTGCTCGACCTGCTGGCGCAAGGTTTCGCGCGGTTGCCAGTCGTTGACCGGCTCGCGGCAGTCGTCATCGGCCAGGGCGTACCTGCCGAGCAGGACGCTCAGCAGGGCGGTGCTGGCAATAAAAGCGGGTTTCATGATCTATCTCCGATTCGATGGGCCTGTGCGGCATACCCTAGGGGGCATTCCTGACAACCGGCTGAATCTTCAGATTCACGTCAGGTAAGGCCGCTAGGGTGCTGCACGACAACCATCAGAGGAGGTGCCAGATGCGGGTTTTATTGGTCGAGGACGCACCTGGGCTGGGCGAGGCGGTGCGCGAACAGATTGCCGATGACGGCCACGCCGTCGATTGGGTGCAGCGACTGGAGCATGCGAGCGCCAGTGTGCGTACCGCGCCGTATGACCTGATTCTGTTGGACCTGATGTTGCCTGACGGTCGCGGGCTGGACTTTTTGCGCCAGCAGCGTTCGGCTGGCAACGTGACCCCGGTGATCATCCTCACCGCCCAGGACCAGATTTCCGACCGCATCGCCGGCCTGAATGCCGGCGCCGACGACTACTTGGTCAAACCGTTCGACCTGTTTGAACTCTCGGCCCGTGTGGCCGCGGTGGCCCGCCGCTACAGCGGCAACCCGAACCCGCTGATCAGGCTCGGTGAATTACAGGTCGACATGAACGCGCGCACCGTGCAGCGCGCCGGCGTCACCATTGACCTCACGGCACGCGAGTGGGCGCTGTTCGAGGCGTTTGTGCAGCGCCCTACGGCGTTGCTGTCGAAGTCGCAGCTCGAAGAGCGCTTGTATGCCTTTGGCGCCGAAATCGAGAGCAACACCATCGAGGTCTACATCAGCCGCCTGCGTAAAAAACTGGGGCGTGAGCTGGTGGAAACCGTGCGCGGCATGGGCTATCGGTTGATGACCGTATGAAGTCGCCGATCAGCCTGCAAAGGCGCCTTGGCCTGGGACTGACCCTGGGCATGACCTTGCTCTGGCTGGGCGCGACCGTCGGCGCCTGGCTGGTGGTGCAACATGAGTTGAACGAAGCGTTCGACAGTGCCCTGGAAGAGACCGCGCAACGCATCCTGCCCCTGGCCGTGCTGGAAATCAGCAACCGCGAAGAACCGCGCACCGCCCAGCACATCGCAACCTTGAAGATGCACAAGGAGTATCTGACCTACCTGGTGCGTGATGCCCAGGGCCAGATCCTGATGCAGTCCCATGACGCCAACCCGAAGATATTCAACGACTCGCCGCGCGAAGGGTTCTCTACCACGAAAAAGTACCGGCTGTATGGTGCGAGTGCGCTGCGCAATACGTTGTTCATTGAGATCGCCGAGCCGCTGGGGCATCGCCGCGAGGCGGCGCGGGAAGCCTTGTTTGCTTTGTTGCTGCCGCTATTGGCGTTGATCCCCATCAGCTTGTTGGGCACTTGGCTGTTTGTGCGCGTCAGCCTGCGTAGCGTGTTGGCCTATCGCCGTGCCGTGGAAGCCCGAGGGGTGGGGGATTTGTCGCCGATCAGCGTGGCGCGGTTGCCGGCAGAAATCGACCCGTTGGCCGACGCGGTCAACCACCTGTTGGAGCGCCTGCGCAAGGCATTGGAGGCCGAGCGTAGCTTCACCGCCAACAGTGCCCATGAATTGCGCACACCGTTGGCCGCGACGTTGGCGCAGATCCAGCGTCTGCGCCAGGAAGCGCCGGAAGGTCCATTACGCATGCGTGCGACGAAGATCGAAAACTCATTGCGCGAGCTGGCACGGCTGTCGGAAAAGCTCATGCAGTTGGCCAAGGCCGAGGGCGGCGGGCTGTTGTCCGAGGCGCCCCAGGACCTGATCCCTTTGCTGGCCCATGGGGTCGATGAATGGAATCGCAGCAGCGGTCAGCGCATCCGCTTGCAGCTTCCTACCCAGGGCAGTGTGTATGCGGCGATTGACCCAGACGCGTTCGGTATTCTGCTGCGCAACCTGATCGAGAATGCATTGAAGTATGGGGCGGAGGACCAACCGGTTGAAGTCAGCCTGACGGACCAGGCGCTGCTGCGGGTGGTCAATGGTGGGCCGGCTGTGCCTGCACCAGTGTTACAGCGCCTGACCGAGCGCTTTGTGCGCGGCAGCAGCGAAGCCAGCGGCACAGGGCTCGGCCTGGCCATTGCCAAGACCATCGTCCAAGGGGTCAAGGCGCGTATGACCCTGGCTTCGCCAGCGACCGGCAGGGATGACGGGTTCGAAGTCAACGTTCAGTTCTTGCGCCTGCCGACCTGAACGTTGACTGAGCCCCAGCGACTGCTTGCCTCAGAAATCCACGCTGACACCGGTATACAGCGCCCGCCCGTCACCGGGTGAATGCAGCGAAGCCTGGGCACCGTCCGGGTCGTACCAGACGTATTCATAGTAACGATTGGTAAGGTTCTTCAACTGCAGATCGACACTGACCGACTCGGTCACCCGGTAACTGGCGCCGAGGTTCATCAGCACGTAGCCACCGTAAGTCCCCTGGGTATTTTCGCGTTCCAGGTAGTAATTCGTCTGGCCATTCATCCACGCTGTCAATTGCAGCGCGTGGGTCGCCTTGTAGCTGACCCCGGCGTTGTACAGGTGATGAGGGATGTGGTCGATTTCCTGGCCTTTGCTGTTGGGCAAGGTTGAACTGGGCTGGAGTATTTTCGAGTACTGCCAGGCGTAGGCCATCCAGATGTCGGTGCGCTCATTCGGGTGCAGGTTCACTTGCGCGTCGTAACCCCAGCGCCGGGTTTGGCCGACGTTATCCGACTCACCACTCGGGTCGTTGAGTCGACGACTGACTTCGCCACTGGCCTTTTGTTGCCAATAAGCCACGCGGCCGTCGATCCAATCGGCGGGCGTGAACTTGATGCCGGTTTCCCAGCCTTCGTTGATGGACGGCGCGAGATCCGTATCCCTTGGCGGAATCTTGTAGGCCGCGGCACCGGTACCCACCTGAAATGTACGGCCCCAGTTGGCATAGACGCTGGCAACGTCCCACGGTGAATACACCACGCTGAGCTTGGGTTGTTTGATCAGGCCATAGTCATTGATGGCGTAGTCCAGGCCGGTCATTTCGTTGGTGAAGTCGCCTTGGATCTTATCGACGCGATAGGCCGGGATGATCTTCAGCGACTCGAACGGTTTGATCTCGGCCTGCACGTAGGCGCCGTAGGTATCGAAGTCGAATTGCTGGTCACGGGTTTGGGCCTGCCGGACCCGGTCCTTGGTGCGGTAGCGCTCGCTTTTGTTGTGTTGCTGCTGCATGTCCGCGCCGCCTTCCAGGGCGAAGTCATACAGCCAGCTGACTTCAGGGCGCCAGGTCAGGGAGGTGAGGGCGCCGTATTGGGTTTCGTACGCATCGCGCTCTTGCTGGGCGCTGGTGCGCCAATATTGCGTCCAGCGCCGGTCGTCGAAGGTGTTGACGTAGGTTTTCGCCGCCCAGGCCAAGGTGTCGGACAGCTCAGTGTCGAAGTGCACGCTGAGCTGGTTCATCCGCCGCGTGCCTTTGTCGGTGGCGTTGTAGCTGTTGGTCATGGTCGGGTGCTGGTGGGCGTCCTCTTCACTCAGGTAGCCGGGTTCCTGCGCCTCGGTTTCGTAGTGACGGGCGATCAGGCCGATACGGTAGCGGTTGTCGTCCGGGGTATAGAACCATTTGCCGGCCATGGAAAACTTGTCTGCCTGGGCGTGATCGCGGTAGCCGTCGGATTTCTGGTAGGCGAAGAAGTAATTCTGCGTCCAGTTGCTGGTTTCGATGCCCTTGGCGAGCTGGGTCTCCTGCGTGTTGTAGCTGCCATAGCGAATACGTGCCTTGGTGTAGTCGCCACCGGTGCGGGTCAGCATGTTCACATTACCGGCGATGTTGTTCAGGCCGTAGCGCGCATCGCTGGTACCGCGTACCACTTCTATGCTGTCCAGCTCCAGGGGGAAGATCATGTCCATGAACGGCATATTGCCGTCGTTGCTGTTGCTCGGAATGCCGTCGATCAGCAACTTCACTGCGTTGACTTCACCTTCGCCGTTAAAACCGCGAAAGGAAATCTTGCCGGAGGTGGTGCCTTGGTTGAATTCGGTGAGCATCACCCCCGGCGCACGGCTGAACAACTCCCAGCTGTAATTGACCGGCATTTTTTCGAGGATATCGGCGCCGAGCACATCCACTGAGCTGAGCACACTGCTGGTACTCAGCGGGCCATTGCTGCCGGTGGCGCCCTGGACCGTGACGGTGCCGAGGGTGAGGGTTGAGTCTTCGGTTCTACTGGCTTCGGCCAAAGCCAGGGGCAGCGGGTTGATGGCGAACAAACCGACCGACAGGAGCGGCCATAGGGATCGGGACACGCAAACGCGCTTTGCGCACGGCAAAGTCAATGGAGCAGGCATAACGCACACTTCCTGATAAACAAGACACTTCAAAGGGGTTCAACCACCTCAGGGGGCGGTGAAAAAGAAGAGCGCACCTCACCTAGGTGGGTGCAGGTGTCGATCAGGCGGTGGGGGAGGCGCGTGGGCTCAGGCTGGGCCAGCGAATCCTGGGGTGCAGCGTCGGCAGCTCAGGGTTGACGAGGGCGATGGCAAGCGCGTAGCGCGGCAGGAAATGTCGATAGTAGTCGGAGGGCAGTGCCGCCAGCCCGGCATGGCCGCAACAGCAATCGCTGTGTTTCATGGGGCTGCTGGACGGGGCTGACTGGAGTGGGTCGATCAGCTTGCTCAAGCTGGGAGGTAATGCCTGCGAGGTGCCCCCCGAGCAGAATCCGCCCCATAGCAACAGCCCCATATCCGGCGGCTGCAGGGCACGGCCGAGCGGCATGGCCAGCATGTTGAGCAGCACGGCAAGGCAGGCGATCCAGGGGCTTATGCGTTTGAAGCTAGCCATGAAAGACGTCGACTGAAAGGGATGAACATTTAGCGGCAGTTCCTGCGCAAAGTAAAAGCGCATTCGTGCGCTATTTTGCCGCAGATCAGGCAGTGGCCTGGGGCGACCGACTCCCCCGCAAAAGTCTGTTTTGTGTGTCTATCGGACAAAAAAATGCCCCGAGCGAGTCGGGGCATCCGCCAAGGTGACGCCTTGTCCTGGCGGGTTGGTTCAGCGCCGAACCTCTGTCGCGTTGGCGCGGTTCTTCAGGTTCTTATCGGCTTTGTAGCGCAATGCCACATCCGGCACCGAACCGCTCTTGCCGGTCTCGACCCAGTTGCGAATGCGGCTGGCATCGGCGAAGTGGGTGAATTTGCCGAAGGCGTCGAGGATCACCAGCGACACCGGGCGGTTACCCATGCTGGTTACCAGCACCAGGCAGTGACCGGCCTGGTTGGTGAAGCCGGTCTTCGTCAGCTTGATGTCCCAGTTGGCGCGGTTGATCAGGTGGTCGGTGTTGGAGAAGCCCAGGGTGTAGTTGGGCTTGCGGAACGCCACGGTTTTTTCCTTGGTGGTGCTCAGCTGGCTCAGCATCGGGTATTTGCGCGCATAGGCCAGCAGCTTGCTCAGGTCCCTGGCGGTCGACACGTTGTGGATCGACAGGCCGGTGGGCTCGACGTAATGGGTACTGGTCATGCCCAGCGCCTTGGCCTTGGCGTTCATCGCTGCAATAAAGGCCGGGTAGCCGCCTGGGTAGTGGTGGGCCAGGCTGGCGGCGGCGCGGTTCTCCGAGGACATCAGGGCGATCAGCAGCATTTCTTTGCGGGGCATTTCGCTGCCGATTTTCACCCGGGAGAACACACCCTTCATTTCCGGGGTGTCCTTGATGTTGATGTCGATGTACTCGTCCATGTTTTGCTTGGCTTCGAGCACGATCAACCCGGTCATCAGCTTGCTCACGGAAGCGATGGGTACCACCACGTCCGGGTTGCTGGAATAAATCACCTTGTTGGTCTGCAGGTCGACCAGCATGGCGCTGCCGGAGGCAATTTGCAGTTTGGAGGTGTCGCGCGGCGCCAGGGTGGTTTCGGCGGCTTGCGCGAAGGTGCCTGTGAAAGCAAACAATAGGCTGACGAGAGAGAGACGAATTTTCACGCGGATGAACTCGCTAAAAAGTAAGGAAATACCGTTCTGCAACGGGTTATATGAAAAATGACGTTACATTTTAAGAGTATGGATCAGAAAACGATAGAGAGCCTTTAAATAAAGGCTGTAAGCCGATGATTGGTTGGGTTTGTACCCACCCGCGGAAAAAAAAGGCCCGCTTGCGGGCGGGCCTGATGGAGTTCTTCAAAGGAGTGGGGGTAAGTTGCGCCCGTTCCCGTCGATGGCGGGTGAAAAGGATGTCGAAGAATCGAGAAACCCGGCCTTGCGGCTGGCTATTGAGCAGGATGCCCGAGCGAGTCCTTTATGTGGCTGACTTCAACAGTCCGTGGCGTTTTGGGAGGGGGGGAGGAGAGCAGCTTTATTGATGGGTGATCAAAAAAACAAAAGCCCTGCGATCAGGCAGGGCTTTTGTTCAGCGCGCCAGAGGGTCAGGCGTGCAGGGTTTCCGCCGCATACAGCGTATTTTCCAGCAGGCAGGCACGGGTCATCGGACCAACGCCGCCTGGCACCGGGGTAATCCAGCCAGCGCGGGGCAGGGCGGTTTCGTACACCACGTCGCCGACCAACTTGCCGTCTTCCTGGCGGTTGATGCCGACGTCGATAACGATGGCGCCTGGCTTGATCCATTCACCTTTCACCAGCCCTGGCTTGCCGGCGGCGACCACGACCAGATCGGCGCGGCTGACATGATCGGCCAGGTCGTTGGTGAAGCGGTGGGTCACGGTCACGGTGCAGCCGGCCAGCAGCAACTCCATGGCCATCGGGCGACCGACGATGTTGGAAGCGCCGACGATGACGGCGTCGAGGCCGTATAGGTTGACACCGGTGCTTTCAAGCAGGGTCATGATGCCTTTGGGCGTGCACGGGCGCAGCAGCGGGATACGCTGGGCGAGGCGGCCGACGTTATACGGGTGGAAGCCATCGACGTCCTTGTCCGGGCGGATGCGCTCCAGCAGCTTGGAGGCGTCCAGGTGCTCAGGCAGCGGCAATTGCAGCAGGACGCCGTCGATGCTCGGGTCGTCGTTGAGGCTGTCAATCAGGTCGGTCAGGGCCTGTTGAGTCGTGTTGGCAGGCAGGTCGTAGGCTTTGGAGATAAAGCCGACCTCTTCACAGTCTTTACGCTTGTGCGAGACATAAACCTGAGAGGCAGGATCGCTGCCGACCAGGATCACCGCGAGACCCGGCGTGCGCAGACCTTGCTGGCGACGCTCGGTGACGCGTTTGGCGATCTGCTGGCGCAGGCTGGCGGCGATTGATTTGCCGTCGATAAGTTGTGCAGTCATTACGCGTGATTAACCATCGAGAGGGGGAAGAAAAGTGCGCGCATTCTCGCACGCCAAGGCGTGAGGGCAAAGGCGCTTGGTCTGCAAATTGGCCTAACCCCTTAAATAAAATGAATTTTTTTTAAAAAAGATTTGACGGGTTTCCGGGGCCTCTATACTATTCGTCGCACTTGTCGGGCACAGCCTAGCACTGGTTAAGAAGGTCGAGCAGAATTGCTGTTCTGCAAGGCTGGAAGCACTTAGTTTGTAATCCTCCAAGAGTACAGATTAATCAGGCGCCCGTAGCTCAGCTGGATAGAGCATCCGCCTTCTAAGCGGATGGTCGCAGGTTCGAGTCCTGCCGGGTGCGCCATTAGGCAGCTTTGGCACAAGTAGCGCTATATGGTGGGCGTAGCTCAGTTGGTAGAGCACGGGATTGTGACTCCCGTTGTCGAGGGTTCGATCCCCTTCGTCCACCCCATATTTAGAAAGGCGCCAGATTAATCATCTGGCGCCTTTGCTTTAAGAGCTTCAAGCGCGGATGTGGTGGAATTGGTAGACACACTGGATTTAGGTTCCAGCGCCGCGAGGCGTAAGAGTTCGAGTCTCTTCATCCGCACCAATTAAAGCCATGCGCAGCCGACAGGCTGGGTAGGGCTCAACAAAGAAGTGGTTTGGTTTCTTTGTTAACGCAATATGGTGGGCGTAGCTCAGTTGGTAGAGCACGGGATTGTGACTCCCGTTGTCGA
>NZ_JBMDIS010000190.1:0-1260 GCF_057808775.1 Pseudomonas sp. FG86
TGTATGGACCGGACACATGGTTGACGGGTGTGCGGGGACATGGTGGACACTTTTCGGCGAGCCAATTTCGCCGGAAAGCCATCATGCCCTGGGACACGAGAGATGCCATGAGCCTGAAAGAAGAGTTTGTTGCCTTAGCAGGGCAACCCGGCAGCAACAAACGAGAACTATGCCGACGGTTCGGTATCAGTCCGCAGACGGCTTACAAGTGGCTTAACCGCTACGCGACGCTCGGCCATTCAGGGCTGCAAGATAAATCCCGAAAACCGGCTACCAGCCCCAAGCTGACCACGCCGGCCCTGGAAGCGCAGGTCATAGCGCTCAGACAAGACCATCCAGCATGGGGTGGGCGCACGATCAGCAGCCTCTTGAAAAAGCAGATTGCTCCCAGCACCGTTACCAATGTCCTGCACCGGCACGGGCTGATTCAGCCGACTACGAAGGAGCAAGAGGCAAAGCTGAGGTTTGAACACGAGGCGCCCAACAATCTTTGGCAGATGGATTTCAAAGGGCATTTCCCGACGCAAGAAGGCAGATGCCATCCCCTGACTTTACTGGACGACCATTCACGTTTCAGTTTGGCTATTCAAGCTTGTGATAACGAGCGTGGAGCCACGGTGAAAGAAAGGTTGACCGAGGTATTCCAGCGCTTCGGATTACCGGCTCGCATCAACGTTGATAACGGACCGCCTTGGGGCTCTCCACGTAACCCTGGTGAAATCACAGAGCTGAGTATCTGGTTGATTCGTCTGGGTATTCGGATCAGTTTCAGCCGCCCTTACCACCCACAAACCAATGGAAAGATTGAGCGTTTCCATCGCTCACTCAAGGCCGAAGTACTTGAAGGGCGTCAGTTTTCCACGCTCAAGGAAGCTCAAGCAGCATTTGATCGGTGGCGTGATGTTTATAACCTGCAACGGCCCCATCAGGCGCTGGACTACAAGGTGCCTATGGACCGGTATAGAGCCAGCCCATGGGCTTATCCGCAACAGTTACCAACCTTTGAGTACGGACCGGACGACGTATTAGCCAAGGCTTATCACAGCCGTTTTCGTTTTCAGAAACGCTACTTCAGCATCGCCAAAGGTTTGGCTGGGCATCACATCGCAATACGGCCCAACACTGAAGGTGATGGACTGTTTGACGTGTTTTTCTGCCATCACTTCCTACGAACGATCGACGTGAGCAAACCTGACTATGGTCCATAATGTGTCAACCATGTCCCCGCACATGTGTCCACCATGTGTCCGGTCCATACAG
>NZ_JBMDIS010000191.1:0-1243 GCF_057808775.1 Pseudomonas sp. FG86
GAGAAACCGGTCACGTTGTTAGCGAAATGACCGGTCACGATGAGCGAAATACGCATCTCACCATGCACATGGTCATGACAATAATCTGCGCTCTGCTTATATTCACGTCATTGCAGATGCACTGACTTCGGTTCTGGCCATCGCAGCACTGCTTGCTGGTCGTTACCTTGGTTGGGTCTGGCTCGACCCTGCAATGGGGATTGTGGGTGCAGTTGTCATCGCACGCTGGGCTTGGTCGTTGATGCGGGTGACTGCGAGTGTATTGCTAGACCAGACAGATGATCATGTCGCTGAAGAGATTCGTGAACTGGTTGAGCGACAGGGAGATGCTTCGATCATAGATCTTCATGTCTGGCAGGTAGGGCCGCAAGCCCGCGCCGCTATTGTGAGTGTTCTAGGCAGCCCAGCAGTGAATGCACAAAACATACGAGAACGGCTTGCGACAGTTCATGAGATCACTCATCTGACAGTTGAGTACCGCACGAAGCCGGGCGCTGTTTCACCCGATCAGGTCGCCGTTCAGGCTTAGCAATGAGCCCGTAGTTCGCATAAGTTCGCCGAGGAATTGACCAATGGCCAAGGACATCGAGAATCCGTGTACTTCTGTCTGCCAGTTGAACAGCGAACTGTGCGTCAGCTGCGGTCGCACCAAGGAAGACATCAGAAAATGGAAACGAATGAAGCGTCCAGAAAAAATGGCCGCTGTACAACGCGCGACCCTGCGTCTGAAAAGCCTGCAAAAAAAGAACTCTCAAACCACTGTAATTTAACTTTTCTACGCTTTCAGCCGAGACAGATGTCCAGATTCGGAAAGGCAAGCTGAGTGGCAACGCCACCCGAACTTAGCACTATCGTGGTCAGATGCGCAGTGCTTGTCAGCAGACGGAGCATGGCGTCATCTCAAATTGTTATTGAGGACAGCGGTACGGGGTTATCCGATTCGGCGCAGGCGCGCCTTTACAGCTTGTTGCTGATCGTCCTTTGCGTATTGCTTGAGAATGAAATCAACATAGCATGTCCCGCTGCATGGCCATGAGCTGGGACCATGCTGTGGCCGAATGGATGAGGTGGGATTAGTTTGCGGGGTATTCAGCAATGACCTGATCTACGCCGGCTTTGGTCAGGCCGATTATTTGGTAGGTCTCATGTACTCCGTCGACTTCCATTCCTGGAGAACCTGCTGGCATTCCAGGAGCAGCGATCCCGAGAAGGTCGTCACGCTTACTCATCGCAATTATTTGCT
>NZ_JBMDIS010000192.1:0-1236 GCF_057808775.1 Pseudomonas sp. FG86
TGTAGTGGTCTAATGAAACCGGACACTCATTTAGGCGAGAATGCTCGCCATATCGAGGTGTCAGATGACCAAGCAACGTCGTGTCTTTTCCGCTGAATTCAAACGCGAGGCTGCTGACCTCGTACTCAAACAAAATTACAGCTGCATCGAAGCCAGTCGTTCACTCGGCATTGGCGAGTCGGCCCTGCGCCGTTGGGTCAGTCAGCTTCTGCAGGAACGCACAGGCGTCACCCCGCAGAGCAAGGCGCTCACCCCAGAGCAGCAAAAGATCCAGGAACTGGAAGCCCGAATCGCCCGTCTTGAACGAGAGAAATCGATATTAAAAAAGGCTACCGCGCTCTTGATGTCGGAAGATCTCGAGCGTTCGCACTGATCCATCAGCTAAGCGCCCATGAACCTGTTGACTGCTTGTGCGAGGTGTTCGAAATCACCCGTTCGACTTACTACGCCCATCACCTCAGGCGGCGTTCTCCGGGCGTTGAGAGAATTCGATTACGCAGTCGAGTCAACGAACTGTTCACCCAGAGCCGAAACGCTGCTGGCAGCCGAAGTATCGTGTCGATGATGCAGGATGATGGCGAGCAGATCGGGCGTTTCAAGGTGCGAGGCTTGATGCGGGAACTGGGGTTGATCAGCAAGCAGCCTGGCTCGCATGCCTACAAAAAAGCAACGGTCGAGCGGCCTGACATTCCAAATACACTGAATCGTAAATTCGATGTTCCCGAGCCAAACAAGGTTTGGTGCGGTGACATCACCTACATCTGGGCGCAAGGGAAATGGCACTACCTGGCCGTGGTTATGGATCTCTATGCTCGCCGGATAGTGGGCTGGGCGTTATCAGGAAACCCGGATGCTGACTTGGTCACCAAAGCACTGGATATGGCCTATGAGCAACGCGGGAAGCCTCAAGGGCTGCTGTTTCATTCGGATCAGGGATCGCAATATGGAAGTCGCCACTTCCGTCAGCGTCTGTGGCGGTACCGCATCAGCCAGAGCATGAGTCGCCGGGGCAATTGCTACGACAACTCGCCGATGGAGCGAGTATTTCGCAGCTTGAAAACCGAGTGGATACCTTCAGTGGGTTATATGTCGGTTCAGCAGGCACAACGAGACATCAGTCATTATTTGATGCATCGCTACAACTGGATACGGCCTCATCAATTTAATGGCGGGCTAACGCCGGCTCAGGCCGAGAAAAAACTTAACGTCGTGTCCGGGATTAGTTGACCACTACAG